>JAKLQB010000316.1 GCA_022013615.1 Desulfobacterales bacterium
CGCCCGAGGTGGTGTTGGACTTATCATTACGGGGCATGCCTATGTGCGCAAGGATGGCCAGGCGGGCCCCTGGCAGTTGGGCGTCTACAGCGATCAACTTATTGAGGGTCTTACCGAAATGACCGAAGCTGTGCACAAAGAAAATGGAAAAACCGTTATGCAGCTCGCCCATGCAGGCTGTCAGGCCCCCTTCGCGCTCACGGGACTGGAGCCTTTGGGCCCATCGGTTATGGAAAACCAGGAAGGTTCAAGTTGCCGGGAGATGACGCAAACAGACATTTCAAAGGTCATCGAAGTCTTTGCCGGGGGAGCAGTGCGAGCCAAACAAGCCGGTTTTGATGGAGTTCAAATCCATGCGGCCCATGGGTATCTGCTGAGCCAGTTCCTTTCCCCATTTTTTAATAAAAGGACGGATGAATACGGAGAAACAATTGAAAACCGGACGAGGGTTGTTTTGGAAGTTATAGAAGGCATAAGGGCTTCAGTTGGCCATGATTTCCCCGTGCTGATTAAAATAAACTCGGAAGATTTTTTGGATAAAGGCCTTGCCGTGGATGATATGCTCCATGCGGCAGTATTGCTCGAACAGGCTGGCATTGATGCCATTGAACTGAGCGGTGGCACTGCCTATTCAGGCAGGCGAATTCCGGTAAGAATTGCCAAAATCGACACTGAAGAAAAAGAGGTTTTCTACAGGGCGGCAGCCAAACGCTATAAAGAAAGGATCACAGTGCCGTTGATGCTGGTGGGGGGCATCCGCTCTTACGAAGTTGCTGAACGATTGGTGGACAAAGGTATAGCGGACTATATATCCCTGTGCCGTCCCCTTATTCGCGAACCTGATCTCATCAACCGATGGAAGCAGGGAGATACCAGTAAAGCAACATGCCTTTCGGACAATCTGTGCTTCAAACCCACAAGAGCAGGGCAGGGGCTTTATTGTGTTACGGAGAAAAGATTGCGCAACAAGTGAATCATCAGTAATTGTATAGTTTGCCTTGACTTAAAACTAAATTTGGTCTAAATATAGATCAATATATTTTTGGAAGGGGTGATAGTATGAAACTAAGCGTGGCAATTAAGCCTATCAGTTATTTTAAGGCTCACGCAGCTGAGATAATCCGGAACTTATCAGAAAACCAGGAAACAATGATTATTACTCAGAATGGAGAGGCAAAGGCCATAGTGCAGGATATTCGAAAATACGAGGAAACCCAGGAAAGTCTTGCTTTACTGAAGATACTTGCTCAAAGTCGTAAAAATATTGAACAGGGAAAATTCCGACCTGCCAGTGATGTTCTGGGGGTTTTAAGAAAGAAGATTAAGGAAGATTTTCCCACATGAGCTATATTGTGTATTTCATAGATGATGCCGAAAAAGATCTGTTTGAAATCTATGAGTACATAAAAGAATCCGGATATCCATTTAATGCCATGGGGCTGTATTCCCAGATCGAAAAGGCCTGTTTTGATCTTTCGGAAATGCCTGAACGAGGACACATTCCCCCAGAGCTTGAAAGAATTGGTGTTTTGGATTACCGTGAAATTCACGTCAAGGTGTACCGAATCATCTATCAGGTATTTGGCTCTGACGTATATATACACTGTATTTTGGATGGAAGAAGAGACTTTCAGGCAATTTTACAACAAAGGATATTAAGATAAATCGTAACTACCTGGTTCAAAGTTATATTGTGAAAAAACTTGGGACGAATGGCAATGGATGATGAAGAATATAAGAATAAGTACGTCAATTTAAGGGTTCTCAAGAGTGTTCAGGAGTATCTGCGGTCCGAGAGCAAATCTCCAACTGCAGTGTACCCGATTAAGGTCCCTGATGACTTACTATACCAGGTGCTGAAACTACAAGGCCCTGAGAAGGTTGATACATTAATCCATCACATATTCAAGGTTGGTCTTTCAATCTGGAGCGAAGAACTTTACAAGGATGCATTTGGGTCTGAGGAAAATTTAGAGGATTTTATTGAACTGGTAAAAAAGCGGAACAGGGAATCAAAGTAAGGTAACGAAGTCTGAACTTACGAAAGGAGGCCAAAAACGTGGGCCGAAATAAAAAAATTTTGGTGATGATCTTATCATTATTTTCATTAGTGCTGTTTGGCTCCATAAATATTTATGCGCAGCCACTTGGGCTTATGTCGCAAAAGCCACAGGAGGAATCGCAACAAAAACTTCTATCCTCTGCAAACGGGAGGTTCGTTTTTGGCCAGATATCAAATTCCAGCAAAGACCAGTTTATGCTGGATACCTTCACCGGCAGGTTATGGCGAATTGCAGAAAGCGGGGCAATTGGGATATTCTTAAGGTCTGTTCCATACCGCAATGAAGATGGGAAGTGCTCTGCCCTTCCTGAGAGCATATCAGAATCAGAATCCAAAGAGGTTAAAAAGGAATAGCGGGCAATTTTTAATCAGAAGAGTCAGATCTTTCTTTCACATTGGTCATGATGACCGCAATTACGGAGAGCAATCATCCCGGGTTCCGGGCCATACTCAAAAGTAATTCTGAGACTATTTGTGGCATAGGCGATGAAGACAGCGTCTCCGCCCTCCGTGTATTTAGCTTTGACATTTTTGCCTTTGTGAACATTTAACGAAGGGTGCCTTGGATTGGTAGTCAAGAGCTTGACGGCTTTATCAATGGCTTTTTTTCCCCGTGGGACAAGTCCGGAATAGCTTTCAAGAAAGATGATCTCAAAAAAACATTTAAAGGAAAGGGCTTTCGCGGGCATATTTCTCTATTTTTTGAGCAGCTTGAGTGCTTCCGAAGCTGTATCTGAGGAGATACCGCGTCGGGTGTCTCTGTTTATTTTCATTTCCTGTCTCACCCAATCGGAGGACAGTTCTTCGGCCGGTAAAGCTGACATATCAGGGTATTTCCTTACGGTTCTTACCGGATAAAGGATAATCTGGTCCCCTTCAATAACATACTGGAAAAGGGGTTCAGACTTGAAGGGAGGAGGGAGCGAAATTCTCCCCCGAGCATCGGTTTTTAAAATATTCATCTCGACCATTTGAGATCTCCTTACAGCCATTTTACATCGTTTCAAATGATTCTAATCCTATTTTTTCCATTTGTCAATAACGGGAAATGACTCTTTGGTGCTCCGAGGTTGGGCCGTAAGTTCGCAATAAATTCGGGCTGTATTAAGAAAATCCCCCTCAATCCCCCTTTGCAAAAGAGGGAAGGTTCGGAATGCCCAGATTTATTGAGATGTTAAGTTCGGCCAAGCTAACATATTGATTTGAGGAAGGAAAACGGAAAATTGCATTCTTTTGAATACTTTGACTGTCAAGAGGGTAAACCTTACCTGAGAACAAAAAGGGTTAGCTCAAATTGAGCTAACCCTTTGTAATTTTATTGGTGCCGAAGGGGGGACTCGAACCCCCACAGGCATACACCCACTAGACCCTGAACCTAGCGCGTCTACCAGTTCCGCCACTTCGGCTTGGAAATAGGGTTGAAATATGTAATTTGGAAGACTATATTACATCATCGAGTCTTGTCAATAGCTTTAAGGAAGTACTCTCAGAAATGACAATAATTTACGATTTGGAAGAAGTTAAAGGGCCGTTAACAAATCCAGTGTTAACCATAGGGAATTTTGATGGTGTCCACAAAGGCCACCTGGCCCTTTTTGACAGGGTAAAAGAAAGGGCAAGGGCAATAGGCGGGCAGTCGGTTGTCATGACCTTCGAACCACACCCCATAAAGGTCATGAAGCCTGGGAACGGTCCCCCATTGATTACCCTCGGAGAGCAGAAACTAAGACTTATAAACGATGCCGATATTGATGTCATTTTTTTCATACCTTTCACAAAACAGTTTGCCGCAATTTCAGCACGGGATTTTGTTCAGAACATTCTAATTAAAAAAATTGGCATGAAGGAATTGATAGTTGGATACGATTACGCCTTTGGTCGTAACCGGGAGGGCAACATTAAACTCCTCCAGGAGATGGGGAATCACTTCGATTTTGCAGTACATGTGGTTGAACCGATACGCATTGACGATAGCCTGGTATCCAGCACTTCCATCCGAAAACTGGTTCATGAAGGCAACCTTTCCAGAGCCAAGGCCTTATTGGGGAGAGATTATCAGATCAGCGGAAGCGTGGTGAAAGGAAAGAACAGGGGTGGAAGGCTTCTTGGCTTCCCTACTGCGAATTTGAAGCTTATTGACGAGTTGACACCAAAAGTCGGGGTTTATGCCGTAAACGTGCTGATTGATGATCAAACCTATGAAGGATTGACTAACGTTGGGTATAACCCTACGTTCGGCAATGGCGTATTCTCGGTGGAAACCCATATTCTTGATTTTTCAGGGGACCTTCTCGGTAAACCTATTAGGGTCAATTTTATCCAGCGCCTGAGAGATGAAAAAAACTTTGAGACCATAGGAGATCTGGCAGACCAGATTGGTCAAGACGTTAAGGATGCCAGGAAATTATTTAAAAGCCTAAAAAACCCGTAACTCAGGTTCAAGGACAATACAAACCCGAAATCTAAAATCCAAAATCCCACAGATTTGGTTGCAATTTATGTGAAATGTGTGTAAACGTGCTTTCGGCTAATGCCGGAATTACTAAAGATAAAGATCTTTACGGATTTACAATGGAAGGAAAAAATGAAAAGAAAAAATGCCGCATTTGAAACAGACTTGACCCTGAATCGAAGATCATTTTTAAAACTGTCAGGGCTGCTCGGTTTGGGTCTGGCATCGGCAGGTATCCTACCTGCATCAGCCGAGGCCGTAAAGTTTAACCGCAAGACGTATAAGGTTTCGAAGACCCGGTTGGCCATGGGGACCTTTGTGTCCATGAGCCTTATCCATTCTTCCAGGGATAAAGCAGAAGAGGCGATGGGCCAGGCCTTTCAGGAGATAGAACGACTTACGCGGTCCATGAGCCGGTTTGATGAGGCAACTGCAGTAGCCCGATTGAACAGCGATGGTTTTTTGAAAGACGCACCACCCGAAGTTTTCGAAGTAATTGCCGGGGCAATGGATTATTACCGACTTACCCACCAGGCCTTTGATATATCGGTTAAGCCGGTTGTTGATCTTTTCAGGAAAAATTTCGCCCAGGGAAACAGCCGGCCACCTGACGGGATCGAATTGAGACAGGCACTCGACCTGGTTGGTTCGGATATGATCGAACTGAAAGGGCGCAGCATCCGGTTCAAAAAACCAGGCATGGGAATTACCCTGGATGGTATTGCAAAAGGATATATTGTGGACAGTGCATCTAAGATTCTCGCAAGGCACCAGATAAAGAATTATCTAATTAATGCCGGGGGTGATATAAGGGCCATGGGGTCTCGGAGTGATAAAAAGGCATGGTCTGTTGCCATCCAGGATCCTAAGAAAGAGAAACAGTATCCGGATGTAATCCGCCTGACTGATGCGGCTATTGCCACCTCTGGAAACTATGAAGTCTATTTTGATCGGGAAAAGATGTTTCATCATATCGTTGATCCAAGGACAGGACTGTCTCCCAGATTGAGCTCCAGCGTATCAGTCACAGCGCACACAGCCATGGATGCGGATGCCCTTTCAACCAGTGTATTTGTTATGGAGCCCGCCAATGCAAATCGGTTCATCAATTCCCTTCCCGGGTGCGAATGCCTTGTAATAGCCAGGGGTGGCAGGACGTTTAAATCTTCAGGCTGGAAGAGCATGGCCATATAAGCACATCAATTTTTTCCATGAGTTTTGATAAGCTATGAGGGTAAAGTGCCGAAATGGCAATCCCTCCCATTCTTTTTGACAGGGCATGAGCCTCATCAGGTTCTAAGAGGTCTGTCTTATTAAGAACCAAAATCGTGGGAGTTCTTTGCAAATCCAGGTTGGCCAGGATTTCTTCAACGGTCGCAATCTGTTTCTCCAGATATCCGCTCGTGGCATCCGCTATGTGAAGCAACAAATCCGCATCATGAAGCTCTTCCAGCGTTGCGGCAAAGGCCTCCATGAGACTTTTTGGAAGGTTTCTGATAAAACCGACCGTGTCTGTTATTACTACCTCGCGGTCCCTGGGGAACCTGAGCCGTCTGCTGCTGGAATCCAGTGTTTCAAAGAGGCGGTCCTTGGCGCCCACATGACTGTTGGTGAGCGTATTCAATAGGGTAGATTTTCCGGCATTAGTGTATCCCACGATGGATACGACAGGCAACCTTCTGACGTCCCTCAACCTCCTCCTGCCCGCTCGCTGGCGTTTGATGCCCTTCAACTCAAGGTTCAACCTTGTTATCCGTTCCCTGACACGACGCCGGTTAATTTCCAGTTTTGTTTCTCCCGGACCCCTGCCTCCGATTCCTCCGGTAAGCCTGGACATGGCAGTATTCTTTGTGGCCAGCCTGGGAAGCAAGTACTTCAGCTGGGCAAGTTCCACCTGGATTTTACCTTCCCGGGTCACGGCTCTCCTGGCAAATATATCAAGAATGAGCTGGCTTCGATCAATGATTTTCAAATCTGTGAAATCCGTTAGATTTTTCACCTGAGCCGGCGTTAATTCATGGTTAAAAACCAAGAGATTCGAGCCCGTCTGGAGACACTTAATGGCCAATTCGCCCAGTTTTCCCTTCCTTATTAAAAAACGGGGGTCCGCTTTTTTGATAAACTGGACAACTCTCCCAACCACCTCAATATTGTCAGATACAGCGAGATCCTCCAGCTCATCAAGATATTCTTCCTCCTGCCATCTGGGACCCGTTGTCACGCCAACCAAAAGAGCCCTATCTTTTTTTTCCAGTGAGCGTGCGGATCGAGTTCTTGCTATTTCGGCCTCAAGGGATTGAACTAATTCCAGGAAATCGACGTTCAATTGCCCGATATCAGCAACCCGATTTACGATCCATCCCCTTCCATCACTGTTCTCCGGCAAGACATTGGCGTATGAAATAGGGCCCGGGATACCTTTTTCATCCACCTGCACGCACACCATAAGGTCTAAACCCAGTAAAACCAGGTCCGTTATGTCCTCCTCAGAAAGCGGTTCTCCGTTTAAATGGGTGTGAATGCATCGAAGGCCTTTGAGGCGGCCGGCTCCGAGCCTGTATTTGCTCAGGTCAGGAATAGAGATATGATTGTAATCACCCACGATCACAAAGGCTACCTCTCCTTTCCGGGCTATGAGCAAGGCAACTTGTCGTTTAATGTCGTGGGAAATAAAAGAAATCTGGCGTGTCAGTTCATGAGAAATAATCTCATGGCCGGATATCCTGCGGCGATAAAGTTTTTGGAGTAGTTTCTGTTGGCTGGCCTTGAGCCCGCCTGTCTTGCCATGCACTTTCTCGATGGCTTAGGCCCTTTTTTCGCAATAGTTGAGTAACATCTCAATAAATCCGGGCATTCCGAATGCCTCCCCCTTTTGCAAAGGGGGATTGGGGGGGATTTTTTTGATATAGCCCTTATTTAATAAGAGCTTACATAATTGAATGGCTGCAATTTTAAATGCCCGGCTCCTCTTCTGTATAGTCTCCGAAGGCTGTCAGTTCCTTCCGGAAAGTTAATTTAAAATATCCAGTCGGACCATTCCTCTGCTTAGCTAAAATTATCTCGGCAATATTCCGGTTTTCTTCTGAATCCGGGTGGTAGACCTCGTCCCTGTAGATAAAGGCAATTACGTCCGCATCCTGCTCAATAGCACCGCTCTCCCGTAAATCTGCCAACTGAGGTCTCTTGTTGGGCCGGTCCTCGACCTTTCTATTTAACTGTGAAAGGGCCATGACAGGCACGTTGAGATCTTTTGCCAATGCCTTGAGCATCCTTGATACCTCAGATATCTCAATCTGCCGGGATTCAGCGGATTTGCGGCCCTGAATTAACTGTAAGTAGTCAACAATGACAAGGGCCAGGTCATGTGATTTTTTCAACCTCCTGCATTTCGCCTTCATCTCAAGCACGCTGATCGCCGAGCTGTCATCGATAAAAATGGGCAGTTCTGTCAGTCGATTGGCTGAGTCCGTCAAACGCTCCCATTCTTTGTCTCTCAAGAATCCGGTCCTTAATTTGGTGGCGTCTATCCTGGCGTCAAACCCCAACATCCTGATACCTAACTGCTGTTTGGACATTTCAAGAGAGAAAACGGCTACTGCTTTCCCGGTTCTTTTTGCCGCATTATACCCGATATTAAGAGCCAGTGCAGTTTTTCCCATACTGGGCCTGCCAGCAATAATTATCAGGTCCGAAGGCTGCAGGCCTGCCGTCAATCGGTCAAAATCCTTAAAATCGGTGGGAACGCCCGTCACAAATCCATCAAAGGCCGCAGTACTCTCAAGCTTTTTGAAACTGTCCTTAATAACCTGTTTCAGGCTGTCAAGGCCCTCCCTGACCTGGTCCTCGGCAATATCAAAAATGGACTGTTCAGCCAGTTCAAGAAGGTCTTCAGTGTCTTCCCATTCCTGGAAGCAGGCTTCAGAAATAGTGGAACACTGGCTGATCAGCTTCCTTCGTACGGAGAGATCTTTGACGATCTGGGCGTGGTAAGCAATTCCAGCGGATGTGGAAACAGTCTCAACAATGGAGGGCAGGTAGTCGGAGCCCCCTATTCTTTCCAGTAGGTTTTTCTTGGTAAGAAATTGGGATAGCGTAATGATATCAATTGGTTCACCATGATTGTATAAATAGACCATACCCTCAAAAATGGACATATGGGCCTCGCGGTAGAAATCATCGGCCGATAAGATGTCCATGATCTGGTTCATGCTGTCATTATTGATCAATACGCCTCCCAAGATAGCCTGTTCTGCCGCAATATTATGAGGGGGGACCTTCAAATAGGTAGGCGCTGTTTTTTCTTTTGCTTGAGGCATTATCCCTCTTTATCTTCCGCAGGTTCAACAACCACCCTAATGAGGGCTGTGATCTTGGGATATATCTTTACCGGTACCTCGAACTCTCCTAAAGATTTTATTGGCTTTTCCAGAAGGATCTTCCTCCGTTCAATGACAATGCCCTGTTTTTCAAGACCAGAAGCGATATCCATACTGGTGACCGAACCGTACAGTTTTCCTTCTTCCCCTGACTTTTGTAAAAGGGTGATCACGGTTCCTTCCACCTCTTGTTTTATCTTCTCAGCGGCCTCCCTGGCTTTTACCCGTCTGACCTCAATTTTTTTACCCTGCAGTTCAAGGGCCTTTATGTTTTGTGGACTGGCCTCAAGGCCAAGACCCTTAGGCATCAGATAATTCCGTCCATAACCTTTGGTCACATCAACAATATCTCCTTCGAGGCCCAGTTCATCCACATCCTGTCGTAAAACAATTCTCATAGGTAATCCCTCCGTCAACGAAATCAGCTTTCCATTCGCCTGTGTATTTTCCTGAAATCAACCCACTGATCGAACAGCCCAGCGAGAGACAAAGCTACAAAAAAAAGCTGTTGCACTACAATCAGAAAATAAACGCCAATCCTCAACCAGGATGGAACACGATATTTATTCAGGAAAAATAGAACGATGGACAGCCCGTGAAAAAGATAAATAATCATTATGATAATCAGGGCGTTAATGGCCAACAACTCTATACCCTCTGATGGCAAAAATAAAGCAAAACCTGCAACAATCACGCCCCAAACCAAACTATCTGGTGCCTGCCAATGATCCGTAGGAGCAAAGGCAGGGTAGCCAAGATTTCCCATCCTGAATAACGGTTTGGCCACAACCACATTGAGCCAAACGGCAAATCCAGTGCCGATAATCATAAGGGAAGGATAGATTTTTAAAATGATAGCCATAAAGGCCTTTCCATATACTCCCAGCTCACCGGCATTTTCCTGCGGCATTCCCATTTCTTCATATACTTTTATGGTCGCTTTTAGCTGGGCCTCTAAATAGTTATGTGTCATCTCAAATGGTCCCATACCTTTTGAAAGAGCGAGAAAAAGGAGGAACCCAAGACCCAGCAACAGCATGAACGCAGTTCCGAAAAAAATCGTCTGCCCGAGGCTAAGCTTCCTTTTGAAAAGCTCGGACAAAGCAAGCCCCAGGAGGCTGAACTCTATGCAAAAGATAATGATTTGCGGAGACCCTGTCAGCCTGGCAAACAGCCCAATGGTGATGGTTGCAAGGGCGGCAAGTTTTACCCCCTGATAAGTCCCCAATTTTGATGAATAATAAAGGAATGGCAAAGGGGCCAGCAGGCTAAGAAAGGGGCCAAAAAAGGGAATCCAAGCGGAGGATATAAGAATTAAGGCCCCCCAACCCACGCATCCCAGTATGTCTTTCTTTTTCATGGGATTTCGGGAGTGGCAAAACCACCAGAGACTAAAAAAAACATTTCAGGTCTGTTCCAGGGGGTTTCCGACTATCTCACGGTAGATGTGGTAAAAGGTAACAGAGCCATGTTTCTTGCCCTCTTGATGGCCAATGATAGTATCCGTTGGTGCTTGGCGCAGTTACCCGAGATTCGACACGGTGTGATCTTTCCCCGTTCGGTTGTGAAATACCTGAGGGTCTTGTAGTCCTTATAGTCAATTACAAGGTTACTATCTGCACAAAACTTACATATTTTTCTTCGCTGATAGGTCTTTTTGAATTTTTGCTTATTATCTCCGTAACTGCTTTTAGGTCTATTGTATGCCATTTTTACCCTCTTGATCCTTTATCTTCTCACTGTCTTGATCTTGGCTGACTTCCTCAGCGGGTTTCGCCTCATCGCCTGCCTCAGCTTCACCTGCCTCTGTTTTGGACTTTAAAGCCTCAGGGTCTGCGTTATCACTCAGCTTAATCGTCTGGTATTTAAGGATCTTGTCATCAAGGTTGAAGTTCCTGTGAAGTTCAGTGAGGATCCCAGGCTCCCCACAATACTGTAGAAGCACATAATAGCCTTTATCGAATTTTTTTACCTGGTATGCCAGGGTCTTTTTGCCCCATTCATCCACCTTGACAACCACGCCGTTGTTTTTCTCAATAAGGCTGTTAAACTTGTCTATAAC
>JAKLQB010000317.1 GCA_022013615.1 Desulfobacterales bacterium
ACCGATGTGATACCAGGGCCACTTGAGCGGCGGACGGCAGCAAAGGGTCGCACTTGCGCGGGCTCTTGTGACAAATCCTAAAGTGTTGCTATTGGACGAACCGTTGAGCAACCTGGATGCCAAGCTCAGAGAGGAGTTGAGATTTGAAATCAAGAGCCTGGTAAGGCGTATGGGCATCACATCGGTCTACGTCACCCATGATCAGGCGGAGGCGATGGTTATCTCTGATCGAATCGCCGTCATGGACTCGGGGAACGTGGTGCAAATCGGCACTGCGCAGGAGATATATGAAAAGCCCGCTAATAGATTTGTCGCCGATTTCATAGGCACCATGAACTTTATGTCCGGGGAGGTCGTCCAGGTCCTCCAGGACACGGATGCGGTTTACGTACGTACCAAATTCAGCGAGAAGATGCTGTGTAAGACGCCTGACACCACTGCAACAACACCAGGACAAAAAGTGTATGCCTCTATACGTCCCGAGGATGTGGAAGTATTTACGGAACCACCTCAGGGCAGGGAGAACCTGTTCAAGGGAACCATCGTTCATAAGGCATACTTGGGTAACTTTCTGTACTTTTTCGTAAGCGTAAATGAAACGATGATCAGGGTGCAGGTTCCGCATCACCTGCCGCAAGAAGAAGGACAAGAACTCTACCTGTTTCTAAATCCCCAAAAATGTATGATCTTATTCTGACTAAAAGTTGGAATAAAAGGGGACAGGCTACTTTTACTAATCGTCATGCTGCCATCCGTTTTAGTCGTACTGTTCATGCAACGCTGGTTTGTAAAAGGCCTTGTGGACCCTGAAAAATAATCTTTTTATGAAAGGATAGTTTCAGCAATTTCCGCAGTTTATCTTGGCCGCACTTCTTTGTATCCCAGGCCGGATCACAGGCCGTTCTCCCTTAAAACTTCAGAACTTATAAAATTGCTACGCCTGAGGAATACGAAAAACATACGTTAGATTCCTTAGCCTATTTTTTCTATCCCTTGATTCCTGAGGTAAGGAAGCTTTTAATGAAAGTCCGTTGGGTTGCCAGAAAGAATACTATAATTGGGGCACAAACAAAAAGAGTTGCGGCCATCAGAAGGCTCCAATCAGAACCACTCTCTTGCTGGACAAACATTCCAAGCCCGATGGTCAGGGTTCTGACGCGGTCAACATCGGTGATGATAAGGGGCCAGAAGTAATCGTTCCAATGTGTGGCAATACTGATCATGGAGAAGGTTACAATGGTAGGACGAGAAAGTGGGATAATCACGTGCCATATGAATCGGAGGTGACCAGCTCCGTCAATGAGCGCCGCATCCTCCAAGGACTGGGGTATCTGTTTAAAGGTTTGACGGAGCATAAATGTGCCGAAGCCACTTGCAACGAAGGGCAGGATCAACCCCGTTCGAGTATTAAGCAAACCCAGCTTCTTGGTGATCAGGTAGTTGGGGATGATAATCGATTCGAGAGGAAGCATAATTTGAATAACAAACAGGAGAAACATGATATCCTTTCCGGGAAAATCGAGGCGGGCAAAGGCGTATGCTGCTGGAATAACGAGGAAGAGCTGGATTATTAGGATGCCCAGGCAAACTATGACGGTGTTGAGCATGTAAAGCCAGAAAGGGGCCTGGTCCATAATATCTACAAAATTGGTCCACATAAACTTTTCTGGAATGAGGGACAGGGTCTGGGTGAAAACCTCGGACGGGCTTTTGAGGGCCGTGGATATGAGCCAGATAAATGGCAGGATCATGACGATCGCGCCTAATTGAAGGAGGAATATTTTTATTACCACTTCGTATTTCTTCTCTTCCATAAACTGGCTCCAATATCAGTCTGCCGAATAGGTGATACGCTTTCCAAAAATCCCAAAGATTATCAGAGTTAGTGTCAAAAGGATTAACACGAGGATGGTGGTTAGACATGAAGCCCTGCCCCAGTCAAAAAACTTAAAGCCGTTTTCGAATATGTAATAGACAATAACGTTGGAACTATTTCCAGGACCACCCTCGGTCATGAGGTGGATTTGATCAAAAACTCTGAAGGTCAGGATGATTGCCGTGACCAGAACAAAAAGGGATGTTGGGGCAACCAGGGGGAAAGTGATGCTGGCATGACGTCGCCACCAGCCACATCCGTCTATATAAGCTGCCTCATAGAGCTCTCGACTTACATTCTGCAAGCCTGATAAATAAATAAGCATGAAAAAACCCAGGTTTTTCCAGAAGGTCATTATGATTAATGCCCAGAGGGATGTATCAGAACTGCCGAGCCATCCGAGCTTGGGCAGCCCCAATTTGGCTAAGAGAACATTCAGGATGCCCAGGTTCGGGGAATATATATAGACCCAAAGCATGGCCGCCGCAGCCATTGGTATCAATGTTGGGTAAAAGAAGCTGTATATGTAGTAAACTCGCCCTTTCATACGTTCGTCGATAAGTATCGCGAATATCAGGGCCAGAAACATGGTTGGAAAAATGCTGACTGTCACGAAAATAAACGAATTTTTCATAACCAGCCAAAAAACATCATGATGCATCAATTTGATAAAATTTTCCATTCCAGCAAATTTTGGTTTAGGGCAGAGAAGATTCCATCGATTGAAGCTCAACCACGTGGCCCAGAAGATGGGGAGATATGTAAACAGGAATAGAAAAAAAAGGCCTGGTATCAGGAAGAGATAAGCCCGGTATTGTTCCAACTTCTCTTTCATTGCTTCTTTCCAAAGTTGAGGCCCATCTCAGAAGCGAGAGGGGCCTCAACTGTCTAAATGACTTACTGTCCTTTGATGGCTTCTTCCATCAGTTTATGCGCATCCTTCAGGGCTTTCTCCGGGGTCTTTTTACCTTCAAGAGCCCCATCCAGATTGGTGGTCATGGCATTCCGAATCAACTGGTAGTTGACCGCCATCATTTTTGGATACGCGTAATTCAGTTGATCTCTTGCCACCGTCATTTGAGGGAATTCCTTAAGAAATGACTTCATCTCAGCGCGGTCGTAAGAGTTTATATTGACAGCCACATACCCGGATTCGATGCTCCAGTGGCCCGCCATTTCAGGGGTGGTCATAAATTTAGCTAATTTCCACGCTGCATCCTGGTTTTCTTTAGGGATACCCTTGAAAATGTGAAAATCCCCACCGCCAACCGGGGTGCCATAACGTTTTTTCTTAGGCTGGAAAGCTGCTCCCCAGTTAAATTTAGCTGTCTTTCGGATTTTGGCCATCCCTCCTGTTGAATAGTACATCATGGCTGTCACACCCCCGATAAAGTCATCAGGAGTTATGTTCCAGGGCCGAAGGACCGGACATACTTTTAATTCCTGCATGAGCTTCACCCAGAGTTTCAGAGCCTCTAAATTTTCAGGTGAGTTAAAGGTCACGGTCAGGCCATCCTCTTTTATAAGCTGGGAACCGTTCTGCCGGGAGAAGGCCTCAAAAATCCAGTCATTCCATCCACCGGGGATGATTAGTCCGTATTGCTTGGTCTGATTTCCTTCCCTGATAGTTAGTATCTTTGCGTACTCCACCAGCTCATCCCAATTATCCGGAGGGCGATTGGGGTCCAGTCCGGCAGCCTTTAATTTGTCGCCTGCTGCACGAAACATGTCTTTATTCCAGTAGAGAATTGGTGTGCTTCGCTGGAAAGGAAAGCCGTAAATCTTGCCATCTCTCCCATAGGCATTTCCAAGAAAGCCTTTGTAGAAGTTTGCGAGGAATTTGTCTCCTCCTTCCTGTTCGATATATTTATCCAAAGGGATAAGGGAATCCATTGCCAGGAGCGAAAACAACTCCGAGATTTCTACGACTGCAATATCCGGTGGATTGCCTCCTAATACTGCAGTCTGAACCTTTTGCATTGTCTGATTATAATTGCCGGCATAAACAGGTTCAACGTCTATGTCTGGGTTCTGTTTCTCAAATTTTTCAACCATCCCGTTGATTACCTTAACCAGGGGGCCGGCCACACCTACTGGATAATAAAATTTGATCTTCACCTTTGCCGATGCAGTAGATGTAAACAAAAAGACAACTATAAGAGTTATCGCCAAAAAAGTAATCCGTTTCATAGTCATAGTGATTCCTCCTTCCTTTATATTGTTTCCGTTATATCGATGGAAAAAATCTATTCACCTCCTTTCCTGGTAAAAATATTTCTACTACTTCCGAAATTAATGCCCTGTGAAAGATCTGGTTTATGACATGCCCAACGAAAGAGAAGGAGGATCCATGGAGAAGAGCTGCATTTTCTCCATATCTACAACTAGATCGATCTCCTCATCGAGACTGGCCTGGGTATGGGGGTCAACTTGAGCTACAATGGTCGTTTTTCCCAGTGCAATTTGAAGGATAACAAAAGAGCCTACCGGTTCGATCAGCTCAACTCTGGCCTTTATAATATTGCGAGGATCATATTCTTTAACAAACTGTCTATCATAGAGATGTTCGGGACGAATACCAATATAATATTTCTCTCCCTTATGCGGAGAGTATTTCTCCTCCTTTGAATCAGGGACAGGCAGAGAAAACGCTCCTCCATCCACCCATAGAGCGCCGTCTTTGCTGACGAGTTTTGCCTCCAAAAAATTCATAGAGGGACTTCCGATGAATCCTGCGACGAACATATTGTCGGGGAAATCGTATACTTCGATCGGTTTTCCAACCTGCATAGTCTGCCCCTTATTCATAATCACAATTTTGCTTCCCATGGTCATGGCTTCGACCTGGTCATGAGTGACATAGATAATTGTCGTTTGTAGACGTTGGTGGAGTTTATGGATTTCTCCTCGCATCTGAACTCTTAGTTTTGCGTCGAGGTTGCTCAATGGCTCGTCAAACAGGAAAACAGCAGGCTTTCGAACAATGGCCCGCCCTAAGGCGACCCTTTGCCGCTGGCCTCCGGATAACTCCCTGGGCTTTCGTTTCAAGAGATCTGAAATTTCCAGAGTTTCCGCAGCTTCATGGACGCGCCGGTCAATTTCAGCCTTTGGAAACCTTCTAAGCCGAAGCCCAAATGCCATATTTTTATGGACCGTCATATGGGGGTACAGGGCATAATTTTGAAAAACCATTGCAATGTCCCTGTCTTTTGGATGCACCTTGTTTACTACACGCCCGTCTATTTCGATTGTTCCTTTGGTAATTTTCTCAAGGCCTGCCAACATTCGCAAAGCGGTAGATTTTCCGCAACCTGAGGGGCCAACAAGCACAACGAATTCTTTGTCTTTGATTTCGAGACTAAAATCCTTGACCGCCACAAGGTCTCCAAAATGTTTTGAGGCGTGGTTAAATAACACGGTGGCCATGCTGCTTACTCCTACCCTGTCATCCTGGGTTGGTTAAGATTTTCCTTGAAGATTCCATGAACAGGTACCGCTTTTATTCCAGAACGCTTTTGTTTTTTCGAGGGTGCGATTGTAGTTGATTCTCTTATTACGAGATTTGTTTTTAGAATCTTATGAACGGGCTTATACGACTTTTTTCCAAGATGGTGAAGAAGTACCTCCGCACCAGTTTTGCCCATCTCATATGCTGGCTGGCTTATTGTGGTGAGGCTCGGTGTGACAAAAGAAGATATCTCCATGTCATCGAATCCGACAATCGATAAATCTTCAGGCAGCTTGATACCTGAGTCTCTGGCTCCCTCCATAGCGCCCAGGGCCAAAAAATCGTTGGAACAGAATACGGCTGTGGGAGGATCTTTCAAAGAAAGGAGCAATTTGACGCCCTCTCGACCTCTGGCAAGGCTGTACTCGGTTTTTAGCACAAGATCAGGGTCATACGGGATGTGATTATCTTTTAAACACCTCTTGTACCCGTGCCACCTATGAAAGCTCCTGTCCGAATAATTGAAAGCCCCGGCAAGCATAGCTATCCGCCGATGATGGAAATGTATGA
>JAKLQB010000318.1 GCA_022013615.1 Desulfobacterales bacterium
GGGTATCGAAGATCCTGATCCGACGGTGGATCGAAAGGGGATCAAGTACCTGCAAGACAGCGGCGTGACCGTGCACATGTTTGACCGCGATCTTCAAGAGGTCATTTTCGCGGAAAACAGAGACTTCATTGATCTGGCATTGGAGAGAGCAGCGGCTGCAGAAGAAGAAAAAAAGCCTAAGACCGTCACGTTGTCTGACTTGGAAAATCAATTTGCTGCGGCGGCCATGGAAGACTTTTCTCACGAGGCCCTGGAGCAATACCGAAATATCGCAAAGATCAAGGAAAAGGTCGTTTCACCTTCATTCAATCGCCGGCTCGTCCAGCAAGGGTTGCTTAAAGAAAAGAAGGGACAATTTGCCCCGACAGGCTTCGGCATGCTCCTTTTTGGGAGGGAACCTCGGACGGTCATGCCACAGGCTGGATTGCTTGCAACTATTCACTATCCCGAAGGTTCGGAAGAGACTGAAAATTTTGAAGGCCCTATGGTCCTTATTCCCAGTGACCTGGAGCAATGGCTCTCCGGCAAATTGCCTAATGTCATCGACCGCAGCCGCATGCAACGAAAAAAAGTTCCGCCCTTGCCGTTCGAAATGGTTCGCGAGGCCGTAGTCAATGCACTGATTCACCGGGACTACGATATACGGCAGGCCAAGTGTCAGTTGGTCGTTACGGCAGATACGATTACCGTGAAAAGCCCCGGCGGGCCTCTTCCACCGATCAAACTGGAGCAACTGCAGGCATTTAACGCCCCAATGCTGAGTCGTAATCCCGAGTTGCATTATGTCTTCGCAAGAATGGGAATGGCAGAAGAAAGAGGATTGGGTCTCAAGACGCTGAAGAATCGCGCTGAACAGTTGCAGTTACCTTTACCAAAATACTCATTTGAGGATCCGTATCTTGTGCTCACTCTCTTCCGGTCTTCGGAGAGTGCCATGCTTGCGATGACCGATGGCGTCGTCGAGAAATTGAATGCGGACGAAAAATCAGCTTGGCAGTTCCTATCAACAAAGGATTCAATTAGTAGCCGGGATTTGATGGAACAGTTAAGATTCGACGAAAGGAAAGCTCAGCGCGTTCTCAAAAAACTCATGGGAGTAGACTTAGCTCGACGAGTCGGCAAAGGACCAGCCACTAGATATGAGGCGGTTCGGTTGTGAGCTGGTTAACTATCTGATTTGGGTTGAAATTGAATTGTGTTGGATAGGATTTCGACAAAAATCCCGACAATGTGTCGGGATAGCGGGCATGATTCATTGTTTAAATGCGAATCCCGACAATAATCCCGACAAAATGTCGGGATTACAGTGTTGCATGTGCTCAGAAACGCGAATCGCGACACTCAATAATATCAGAGAATGAATAGGATGCCTGAAGGTAAAAAGGACAACAACTGAATCCAAAAAGATAATCTGGACATGAAACCGGACATTGTGTCCTGATAAACGTAAGCATCAAGGGCTTCAATCGAATTTGCGGACATTTTTAGTGTGTTGTCGGGATTCAGAGGACTTGCAGTTGAAAAGTTGAGAATCCCGACAATAATCGCGGCATAGTGTCGTGATTTCGATGCCGATAACAACAAAAATCCGAATCGCGACACTTCTTGCGAAATGTAGGGAGGAATGGCCACCAAAGGAGTTCCAGCATGACGCCTATAAATGAATCGGTTGTTGAACAGGCAGCATTGGCCTGGCTGGAGAGCTTGGGCTATACGATTTTGTATGGGCCGGAGATCGCCCCGGGCGAAGCTTCGGCTGAGCGTGACCATTATGGGCAGGTCGTGCTGGAACGGCGGCTGTGGCAGGCACTTGAGCGGCTCAATCCGCAGGTGCCAGCCGATGCCCTGGACGAAGCCTTTCGCAAACTGACCCGGCCGGATTCTCCGTCACTGGTGGCCAACAACCACTTGGCCCACAAATACCTTGTCGAAGGCGTTCCCGTCGAATACCAGCGGGCCGACGGGTCCATGACCGGTGACCTTGTGCGCATTCTGGATTACGACGACCCTGACGGTAATGAGTTCCTGGCGGTCAATCAGTTCACCGTTGTGGAGGATCAGCACGAACGGCGGCCGGATGTGGTGCTGTTTGTCAACGGCCTTCCACTGGCGGTAATCGAGCTGAAAAACGCGGCCGCCGAGAGCGCTACGGTTTGGACGGCCTTCAACCAGCTCCAAACCTACAAGCAGCAAATTCCATCGCTCTTTGTCTTTAACGAAGCGCTGGTAGTTTCCGACGGGGTGCAAGCGCGAATCGGCACGCTCACTGCGAATCTTGAGTGGTTCCTGCCATGGCGGACCATTGAGGGCGAGGAATTGGCTGATACGCGATTGCCGCAATTGCAAGTGATGCTGGCGGGAGTATTCGAGAAGCGACGGTTTCTGCATCTGATAAAATATTTCATCGTGTTCGAGGACGAGGGCGGCGGTGTGTTGGCTAAAAAGATGGCCGGCTACCATCAGTACCACGCAGTGAACGTGGCCCTGGCCGAAACACTTCGAGCCTGCGTGCCGTCGACCGAACCTTTCAGGGCAAAAGAGGCCGCGGGTACATACTTTGCCAAGGGGCAGCGCGAGGCCAAACCGGGGGATCGGCGTGTCGGGGTCATCTGGCACACCCAGGGGTCGGGGAAAAGTCTGACCATGGCTTTTTATGCCGGCCGAGTGGTGCTGCACCCGGCCATGGAGAACCCGACGCTGGTGGTTATCACCGACCGAAACGACCTGGACGACCAGCTTTACGGCACATTTGCGCGGTGCCAC
>JAKLQB010000319.1 GCA_022013615.1 Desulfobacterales bacterium
TATGAGGTCCCTGATCCGAAGGCTCAAAAAAACGACCGATATCGTGTGTAACGCGGTTGTTGAAAATGCGGAGCGAGTACCTTCCCTGAAGCTTGATCAGGTGCTGGCGAGCGAACCAGATAAAGCATAATGCCCTAACCCGGATAAACCGGAAAAGTGCCTATTTATCCCGCTTGCAGCGGGGAAGTTAAGGAGTCGCTTCGCTCCGTCTATTCACATAAAGTAGACAGAATTTCACAGATCTCTTCCGGCCGTTTCCAACTGACCCTGACAATGCTCCCATTTTAGGAGTGACGACTCCAGTTTTTTTTTGACATCATTATATTCATTGATCAAGGGTACACTCTTTTTCGTATCCTTAAAAACTTTCGGGTCGGCAAGCCTCTTGCCCAGGTCTTTTTCTCGTAATTCAAGTTCAGCAATCATCCCTTCCAGTTGTTCCAGTTCAGCCAATATGGGTTTTAGTGTGTTATGGGTCAACCTGCGCTTTTCTGCTCTTTTCCTTTTTTGCTCCTGCCGGTTCTTTCTTGTATTCGGGGAGCTCTGAACCTGATTTTCATCTTGTAATCCATCTTGAACTAAGTCATGTTCCAATTCCATTCGAGTGAGGTGATCATAGTATTCGTCAAGATTGCCTGGGTATTCTACAATTCCCCCTTCTCTAATGTCCCAGATCTTTGTGGCCAACCTGTTGATGAAGGACTGGTTGTGGGACACGAACAGCAGTGTCCCATTGTAGTCTTTAAGTGCATCAATCAGTGTCTCGGAAGATGAGATATCCAGATGGTTGGTAGGCTCATCCATCACCATGAAATTTCCAGGCTTGACAAGGAGCTTTGCAAGCGCAACACGCGCCCTTTCACCACCCGAAAGAATACCGATTGCCTTGTCAACATCATTTCCTGAAAAAAGAAAGGCACTGCAAGCACCTCTGACAAAACCTATGGTGGCATGGGGAACAACCTGGTAGACTTCCTGGATAACTGTTTTTTGTGGGTCTAACATTTCAGAGTGATGCTGAGCAAAATAACCCATGCGAACCCCGTGCCCCAGCCCGATTGTGCCCTCATCGGGTTTAATTTCTCCGGCCACCATTCTGAGCAAGGTGGTTTTGCCGCATCCATTCGGCCCGATAACCGCTATTCTTTCTCCTTTCAGTACAGTCCGGGTGAGACGCTCATATAAGGTCTTTTCATCGAACCCTTTTGATACTCCATTGATTGACAATACATCTCTTCCACTTCGAGACACGTCAGGGAAAGAGAAATGAACGGTTTTTTCTTTGCGGTGCGTTTCAACCAACTGTATCTTTTTCGCCAATTTGATCTTGCTCTGCGCTTGCCTTGCCTTGGATGCCTTGGCACGAAATCTTTCTATAAATTTATGGGCCTCCTTGATTTTCTGCTCCTGCTTTCGAGCTGTTGCCTCCAGGGATTTCCCCCTTTCCTCACGCGCTTTCAGGTAGAAATCATAGTTCCCGCTGTAAAATATCATCCCTTCCGGTTCGAAGCTGACAATGCGATGGATTTGCCGGTTGAGAAAGTCCCTGTCATGGGACACAAGGATCATGGCCCCCCTGAAATCGACCAAAAATTGTTCTAACCATCGAACGGATGGGATATCAAGGTTGTTGGTCGGTTCATCCAGGAGGAGTAAATCAGGTTTCTGGTATAGCAGGCTGGCCAGGGCAGCCCTCATTTTCCAGCCACCACTCAGGGAAGAGATGGGACGGTAAAATTCCGTTTCTTTGAAACCGAGGCCTGAGAAAATTTTTTCAGCTTCATGACGCGGAAACTGTTGTTCAAGGCCGTCTATTTTATGGTGGATCTCAGCTATCTTTTCGGCCAGTCTGGTCTGTTCCTGTTTCTCTGTCGCTGCTTTCAGTGACTGCGCTGCCTTTCTCAGCTTGTTTTTTAAGGGTACCCGCCCTGGAATGGAGTCAATAACCGATTGGAGGAGTGGGCCTGATAAACCTTCTTGAATATCCTGCGGCAGATAACCTATTCTGGCCTCCCGTGCAACCCTAACCTCTCCGCTGTCAGGGGAAATCTCTCCCATTAGAAGTCGAAGCAGGGTGGTTTTTCCGGATCCGTTTGGCCCCACAAGGCCTATTCGATCCCCAGATTCCACCTGCAGCCCGATCTCGCGAAAGATCTGATTCTCAAAAAAAGTGAGAGAGACTTTTAAGACTGTAACGAGACTCATATCTGATCTTAGACACCTCTTAATTTTTACGCTTTTATATAATGCTGTATGAGGAGGCGCAAGGCAAAAGGCGCGAGACATCGTCTCCCCTGAACTTAAAAGTAAATTTGGCTTTTAAGGGGGAATGAGATTGATACCTGTAGCGAAGGCAGTGGAGATGTCTTTTCAAACGGTTAGATGGTGGCGGAAAGGACTTGCAGGCAGCAATCAGCGCTTTGTCATTTTCCTATGCTCTTTCATAATGCACAGATTCATTATAACCTGGATACCCGCCTTCCTGGCCCTGGAAGCTGCGTCGTTGTGAACGACCCCCTCCTGCATCCAAATGGCGCGGACGCCTATGTCAATGGCCTGATCAACCACAGGCGGAACTCTTGTCGGGTTTATGAACAGATCGGCCATGTCAAAGCGGAACGGGATATCCTTGAGTGTCTTGAAGCAAGGGATTCCGAGTACTTCTCTCTGCCCTGGGTTAACAGGAATTATTTCGTACCCTTGTTCAATAAGGTATCGAGCCACCCTGTTGCTGTCCCTGGTTTCTTTGGGAGAGATTCCCACGATGGCGATTTTTCTGCAATTTTGGAGAATATCTATGATCTGAGCTGATGGTGGGTTGCAGTCAGGTAGTTCACACTTTGTATCTGCCATCGGGTATGCCTCATTTAACTATCTTTTTGACCTGTTCCACCTTTCTCTTGACATCCATGGCCTTTTTGACCCCCGGAACCTGTTCCATGACCTTATTCATAACTTTGGCCTCAAGGGTAGGCTGACCATTTTTTTCCGCCGGATCCTTGTTATCGTCATGACCTTTGTCATCCTCATCTTTTTTACTTATCTCTTTTTTGACCTTCTTAAATTCACTAATAGCACCACCCAGGCCTTTTCCGATTTCTGGAATCCTTTTGGCGCCAAATAGAAGTAGAATGATGACCGCAATAATGATTAGTTCTGTGGGGCCCAGACCAAACATGGCTTACTCCAATTCTGCAAATTTTAAAAAGTCGGGAGTAGGGAAGGCATCAGAGGATCCCAACTCAAATACTTTTATTCTGTTTGACTCGAAAAACGCCGCAGTAACGCCGATGCCAAAGCCTGATGGCTTTTCGCAATACGGGGTTCGAAGACCACAGGAAGGACTTTTGTCTTTCATGATCGCCACTGTTGCCCCTGTCAGTCTGGCCAGCTTCAGTGACTCCTCAGCTCCTTTCTTGAAGGCGTCTGTGATATCTTCCCCTTCGACATTGACGACATTTGCCCTGCCAGAGAGAATATCACGACCGTCACCACCTGTCATATTGGCAGGCGGCCTGGGGGTTGGAAGCCCCCCCAGTTGTTCAGGGCAGAAGGGTATGAAGAGAATTGAGTTCACAAAATCTGCCAGGTATGGACAGAGTGAGTGCCTGCCATCATACCTGCAGTGAATTCCCAGGAGACAGGCGCTGATCATGACCTTAACGGGCTTTTGAACCTTCAAACTGGACGGCTTCTTCCGCGTCATCTCTTGATTCCACTGAGCCAATAAGGCAGGCGGTTTCTCCCATGGCCTTAAGCCTCAGGAGTACTTCGTCAGCCTCTTCCTCGTTTACCACAATGACCAGACCAAGTCCATTATTGAAGGTTCGCAACATTTCCTGATCCGAAATTTGCCCTGCCTCCTGAAGATAAGAGAATATGGGTGGAGGAGACCAGGTTGATCTGTCAATGACGACCTTACAGGGCGTTGGAAGCATGCGGGGAATATTATCAATAAGTCCACCGCCCGTTATGTGTGAGATCCCGTAAATACGAAAGTCCCGTCTAAGATTGCTAATTGCTCTGGCGTATATTCTTGTAGGCTCCAGGAGTTCTTCTCCAAGGGTTCGGCCGAAATCTTCCACATAATCTTCCACGGACATCTTCAGGCCCTCGAAAAAAATCTTCCGTACCAGGGAATAACCGTTGCTATGGAGACCGCTGGATGCGATGCCAATGAGCTGATAACCGACTGCAATCTCAGAACCGTCCAGGATTTCTTCATTGTCGGCCAGTCCAACCACAAATCCGGCAAGATCGTATTCGCCATCAGCGTAAAACCCTGGCATTTCAGCAGTTTCGCCCCCGATAAGCGAGCAATTTGCTTCCAGGCAACCTACAGCAATACCCTTAACAATATCCCGGGCCTTTTCTAAATCAAGCTTTCCAATGGATATATAGTCCAGGAAAAAAAGCGGATTGGCTCCTTGAACCATAATGTCGTTTACGCACATGGCAACAAGATCGATGCCGACCGTATCGTGCTTATCGAGCATAAATGCAATTTTAAGCTTTGTGCCCACCCCATCTGTGGAGGCTACAAGCACGGGTTTTCTCATATCATGAACATTCAAAGAGAAGAGCCCTGCAAATCCCCCGATATCTGTTATGACACCTGACCTGAAGGTCTTGCTCACGATCGGTTTTATGAGATCTACAAACCTGTTCCCCGCATCGATATCAACACCTGCCTCAGCGTATTGGCCTTTTTTCTTATTGTCTCTCATTGGTTTTGATTCCGTATGTTTTTTAGTTGAGCCAATTTCAAAACGCCCCCTTTTGCCCAATATCTGCGTCAGGCTCAAATTTTAATCCTCGAAATACTCAATGTATTCCTGTGGTTAAAATTATCGCCTTCCTTGATCTTGAATCCCGCTGTAAGCGGGAAACATTTTGAAACTGTCTCAGTTGAAAATAGAAATCACGTTCTCTGGGCCTCCGGCTCATAAAGCCTACAGCTTGGACAGCGTGATCAGGGATAAATGTCTCTTTCTGCAAATGTATATTATCATCTATATATATTGTTATTTATATTGTCAAATCTTTTCTCTTGTCACTAACACCATGATTTGTTAATGGATTTAAATGATTATGTCACCTGCCAGTCATCTCAAACATATTCCTGAATTGAACCGCCCCCTCATTACTTTGAAAGGAATTGGACCTAAAAGGGCGGGATTTATGGCCCGAAAGGGTCTTCACACCATCATTGATCTCCTGTTGTTCAGTCCCATCCGTTATGAGGACAGGAGACGGGTCTTGCCCATAGACAAAACTACGGATGGTATGAGTGTCTGGGTCAGAGGAAAAGTCAGATCTGGCAGGGAGGAGAGGTTTTTCCGCAGTGGCAAACGGTTGTTCAGGATAAGGATCCAAGATGAAACCGGCAGCCTTGACCTTCTGTGGTTTCATTATCGAAAGGCCCATCTGAGCACATTTGCCCGGCAGGGTTTAACTCTTATGGCCTATGGATGCATCCGGAAGAATCGGGGTAACCCTCAGATGATTCACCCTGACATTGGCTTGGCGGATACTGACAAAGAAAAAGGTCTTTTGGGATTTTACCCTGTTTACTCAGTGATCCAGGGGATTCCTGAGCAAGTCCTAAGGTCCGCGATCCGGCATGTCCTGGATCAATATCAAGAGTACCTGGTGGACCCTGTTCCGCGGAAGATAACCAGCCCCCTCGCGCTGCCTGAGTTTGCAGAAGCTATCAGGTGCGTTCACATGCCGCCCAGGGAATTATCCCCTGATCTGCTCAACCGATTCAGGACCAGGTACCACCAGAGACTCACATTTGACCGTTTTTTCCGTGTAATGCTTGGCATTGCTTTTGGAAAAAAAGCTCGTGAAAGCAGGGCGGGACCTGCCTTTTCTGTCCCCAAAGGACTGTTGTCCCGGCTTGAGAAATGTTTTCCCTTTGCCTTAACCGGTGGGCAGGTGAGTGCAATTGACGAAATTATCAGGGACCTGAGTCGCAATAAACCAATGAATCGTTTACTCCAGGGAGATGTGGGATGCGGTAAGACCGTTGTGGCGGCGGTGGCAGCATCCTTAACCGTCATCAACCGATGGCAGGTGGCGATAATGGTTCCGACCCAGGTTTTGGCGCGGCAGCATTATCTTTATTTTGCAGGTCTGCCTGAAAGTATGGGGTTTCGTTCCGTTCTTTTGACCGGAGCAGTGAAAAAATCTGAACGCCTCGACACTTATGAAAAGATAAGGCTCGGGGAGTATAATCTCATTATTGGGACCCAGGCCCTGATCCAGGAGGACCTTTCTTTTGCCAGGCTGGGCCTGGTGGTGATTGATGAACAACATCGGTTCGGTGTGAAACAGCGCGCACTTTTAGACCAAAAAGGTGTAAATCCCCACCTGCTTGTCATGACGGCAACCCCGATTCCCAGGACCCTTGCCATGACGGTCTATGCGGATTTGGACATCTCCTTCATTAAAGAATATCCGGAAGGTCACCTGCCGGTTGTGACCCGCCTGATGGACGGAAGCCAGAGGAGGGAGGTCCTTAATACGTTAAACCAAAGAATGGCTGCGGGGGAACAGGCAATGGTCATATGTCCTGTGATCGAAGGATCAGAAGAGATGGACCTGAAAAACGCATTGGAAGTGCACGAAAAACTCAGGAAGATTTTTATGCCTCGTTTTCGAGTGGAACTGATCCATGGCCGGATGTCCAGCGATGAAAAAGATTGGGTCATGGAACGATTCAGAGATGGCCTCATCGATCTGCTGGTAGGGACCACGGTGATTGAGGTGGGTGTTGATGCCCCAGGGGCAACAGTCATGGTGATTCAAAATCCTGAACGGTTTGGGTTAACCCAACTCCATCAATTGAGGGGTCGTGTTGGGAGAGGGACCAAAAGAGGCCACTGTTTCTTGATGCTGTCCACACAACCCTCCGCCCAGACCTTATCAAGACTAAAGATACTTGCTGAGAGCCATGACGGATTTGAAATTGCGCAGAAGGACCTTGAGATGCGGGGGCAAGGCGAACTGATGGGAACGAAGCAGTCAGGGGCAGGGGAACTGGATTTTGCGGAAATGTTCAGGGAGCCGGAGCTCTTGGTAGCGGCAAAGAAGGAAGCTGACGCGCTTGTAGCCTCAGATCCGACTCTTTCAAGACCGGAAAATCGTTTCTTAAACGTTACTTTTTCACAAAGGTGTTGATCTCAAATTTATTGCCTCCAACCCTGCATTGCACAGCCCCTGCCTGGTCAATTCTGATGACCCTGCAGCCTATGTCTCGAAGTCTTTCGAGAGTTTGTTGATGGGGGAAATTGAAAAAGTTCTCTTCGCCTGAAGAAATTACGCATACACGAGGCCGTACCATCCGGAGAAATTCTTTGGAGCTTGAACTTTTACTTCCATGGTGAGGAGAGAGCAGGATGTCGCTCTTGAGAATCTGGCCGGCATTTGAAACGAGGACCTCTTCACCCTGATGCTCAAGGTCGCCTGGAAACAGAAAAGACTTCCCCCCATACGAGATTTTCAGTACAAGCGAATTGTTATTCAACCTTGTTCCCCTATCAAAGAGCTCTGTTGAATGTGTGTGCGGGAAAGGGTGTATGATTTCCACCTTGACTCCGTTTATCTCCCTGCCACCTGCAAGATCGACGGGGAGAAACTTTTTAATTTTTTTCGATTCGATAATGGCCATCAGCTCCTTGAAAGAGGCTTTTTCCACCTCATCCCCATTATACCAGAACTCTTTTGGATGAAAGCTCCTGGCTATGAAGCGAAGTCCATTCATGTGGTCGGCCTGGGGATGGCTTAAGACCAGGTAATCGATGCGGCGGATCTTTGAATGCCAAAGGTATGGGGCTACCACCATTCTACCGACATCAAAGTGGTCGAGTGGAAAGCCACCTCCATCTATTAGCATCTTTTTCCCCATGGGAAACTCAACAAGAGCCGAATTAGCCTGCCCAACATCGAGAAAAGTCACTTTCAATTGTTTGCTGAATCCTACCGAGTATGCCCAATAGCCAATGTCAAGCAGAATAAGGAGAACAAGGGCCAGGATTCCTTTCTTTGCCCATGACCAGCGCTTAATAAAGAACAAGAGGAGCATAAGCGAGTAGAACATGAGAAATTCAGCGAAGGTGGGAGTGATCACCCATAAATTGGACCAGGGGAACCCTGCCCAAAATCGGATGATTTCCATCATTGCATGTAGTCCCCATGTGCCCAACTGGAGAAAAAGACCTGCTATTTCAAATGAAAAGGGTAGTGCTGCAACGCAAAGCAATCCGAACGGCAACACCCACAGTCCCAGGATGGGCACGACAGTCAGATTTGCCGGAATGGTCACAAGAGAAACACGGTGAAAGTAAAATATGGTTAGTGGCAGCAGAAAGATCGTAGCGGAAAGGCTAACCGCAAAAAGGCCGATGAAATAAATGTACAGGCGCTTAAAGATGGTGTTTTTTGTTTGTGTTGTCTCTGCAGGAGAAAGGACTTTGTTTAAGAGAGGAGGTGCCAGCCAGAGAATACCGATCACCGCTGAGAACGAAAGCTGGAAGGAGATACTGAAGATGGCATGGGGGTCTATTGTCAGGATGACTAAAGCAGCAAATGCAAGGGTAGACCAGACATCTTTTTCCCGTCGGAAAATCAGAGACCAGAGAAATATGAGGGCCATAGTCATGGCCCGCTGGCCTGATATCTGATACCCGGCAAGAAAGGTGTAGCCGATAACAGGCAGACATGTCAAAAGGGCAGTTATCCTTAGAAGATCTGTTTTAAGGGGAAGGTTGTACGATCGGGACAGGGTCCATTTGAAGAGAAAAAAGGTCATCCAGGCCACAAGCCCTATATGTAGACCCGAAACTGCAAGCACGTGCCCAAGCCCGGTCTGATTAAAGAGCTCTCTTAACTCCTGGTTGATATCCTGTCGTTCACCTAAGATCAGGGCCCGGAATAAGGCGTAGTCTTGGTCATTGAGTCGTTTCCTGAAAAAGTCCCTTACGGGTCGTTGAATCCTTTCTATAAGTCCACGGGGAAATGAGAGGTGACCGGGCCCCATAGGTACGATGCGTCTACCGTCTGAGGCAGATGCGGCGCAGGTAAATCCCTTTAGCCTCATGGCCGACTCATAGTCATATCGACCTGGATTGTTGAAATTTTTAAAGGGCCTTAACCGTGCAGGAAAACGGATTCTTTCCCCGGGCCTGACAGACGGGATATGATTATATATGCTCACAAAGATGTTATCGTTGACAGGGACTGTCTTGTCCTCAACAAACAATAGATCCGCCTTGACCTTGAGCCTTGCCATGTCATTGATTACCTGGATCGGCTCAAGGACGGTGCCCTCAATTATGCCCTTTGTACGCTGGGTTGCAAATGGCATGAGTTGAGATGGGGAATGTTTCCCCTGTTCGATCATGATTCCGGTGAGAAAGAATGCGAGGAGTAAACAGTAAAGTCTTAATCGGGAGGGAAGAAAAAGATAGGCTAAGAGAGAGAAGGCCGCAGAAAGGAAAACCGGAATTGAAAGACCCGGGTAAGAGTGCAGTGCTTTATATGAGACAAGTATGCCCCCTGTGAAGGATAAGAGCATTGGTATAAGGGGGCGATGTAACATTTTAGTCTTTTTCACGCCATATGGTGGCCCCCAGGTGTTTGAATTTTTTTTCCAGGAATTCGTATCCCCGATCGAGATGATAAATGCGGTGAACTTCGGTTCTGCCGCCTTCTGCAGCTAAACCGGCCAGGATAAGGGATGCACTGGCCCGCAAATCAGTGGCCATAACTGGAGCAGGGAGGAGACGCTCTTTGCCCTTTACAAGTGCCTGACTGCCGTTGATTTCTATATCAGCATCCATCCTCTTGAGCTCACTCACATGAATAAAACGGTTTTCAAATACGGTCTCTCTGATCATGCTCCAGCCCTTTGCAATACACATAAGAGACATGAACTGGGCCTGGAGATCTGTGGGAAAACCAGGAAAAGGTGCGGTTCTGATGTCCACGCTTTTAATAATATCAGGTCCTTTAATAGAAAGACACTCGCCCTTTGTTTTTATTGCTGCGCCTGCAGACTCCAGTTTTCCTATAAGCGCCCCCAAATGTTGGGGACGGCATGATTCGATTTCTAGATCACCCCTTGTAATGGTTGCCGCGATCATAAAAGTTCCAGCCTCAATCCTGTCCGGGATGATCGTGTGCCGGGCCGGCCGCAGGCTTTCAACACCATTGATCACGATAGTGTCTGTCCCATCCCCTTCAATGTTGGCTCCCATGCTACGTAACATGTTAATGAGGTCCTGGATTTCCGGTTCCTTGGCGGCATTTCTTAAAGTGGTTTGACCGCTGGCTGTTACAGCGGCCATCATAATGTTTTCAGTGCCCGTTACAGTAGGTGTGTCAAAGAAGATGTCTGCCCCCTTTAGTCGATCAGCCTGGGCATTTATGTACCCCTGATCCAGAAACATTTCTACACCCATGGCAGACAGTGCCTTCAGGTGCAGGTTAATGGGTCGTGCACCTATTGCACATCCTCCTGGCAATGATATCCTGGCCTTACCATATCGGGCCAGGAGAGGGCCTAAGAGGAGAATTGAGGCCCTCATAGTTTTCACCAATTCATAAGGGGTTTCATAACTGTTGAGATTATCGGAATTTACCTCCAGGGATCCTTTATTATCGCGAAATACGACCCCCAATTTTGACATAATGCCTTTTATGGTCACGATATCTTTGAGATGAGGAACATTATCGAGGTGATGCCAGCCCCCGGTAAGGAGACAGGCTGCAATAGCGGGAAGGGCTGCGTTTTTTGCGCCGCTGATTTTTACGGTTCCTTTTAAGGGATTGCCGCCTTCAATAACTATTTTATCCATGGGCCATCACCATTTCAAAATCCCCCCTCGCCCCCCTTTACTAAAGGGGGGCGAGGGGGGATTTTAGACATAAGGGAATTATAATCTAAAATCATCGAGTTAAGCTTATCTTTAACGTTACCGTGTTATGGGTCGACAGCAATTTACATATTTGGTCGATGATTATACAATGAAAATTCTTATTCACCAAAGAATAATTACAAAAGAAACTAATGCTGTAGTATACAGGATTTATGAAAGGTTGCACAGGACATTAGGAATCTTGATTATCCCTGCCCCAGACCTGATTGGGAAAGAAGGATTATGGAAATAAAATTTGTCGCCGATTGTATGCTGGGCAGGCTCGCCAAGTGGCTTAGGGCCCTGGGCTATGATACCCACTACCAGCGTTACTACAGACCAGGCGACATTGAACATCTTGTGAAAGAGGGGCGACTTCTCTTGTCCCGGCACAGGAGGACAACGGATCGTTATACCAATGCAGCGTTGATCCATGCGAATGGCGTAAGCGGCCAGATAGCCGAGCTGAAAGAAAGGGCACGTCTTGCGCCTGTTCGATCAAATTGGTTCAGCAGATGTTTAATCTGTAATGTGCTGTTGACAGGGACCCAGATAGACGCAGCCCAGGAAAATGTTCCTGAGTATGTGTTTTATGAAAACATGGCAGGGATTCGGGTCTGCCCTTTATGCGGTCGGTACTATTGGCCAGGCAGTCACCGGAAAAGGATGATAAGGCAACTGGAGGAATGGGGTTTTTAACAAACAGAAATCCCTTTGGCAAAGGGTCGCCCCACCTAAGCCCCGCCATACCCTCATGTTCTATCTAAAACGATACCTATTTTTTTTTGGCTGCTGGTTTTTTCCTTGCAACCGGTTTTTTCTTTGCGGCAGGTTTTTTCTTAGCAGCCGGTTTTTTCTTTGCGACAGGTTTTTTCTTTTTCGCATTGCCTGCTGCAGCTTTGGCTTTTTTAAGCTCCGCCTCTAATTTTTTAATCCTGCTTTTTGTAACTGTGACAACTTTGCTGGCCGTTGTTAATGTTTTCTTGGCAAGCTTTAATCTAAATTGAATTTGGTTAACAGTCGCCATACATTCTCCTTTGGTTTAGGGTTAATAAAAGTTTTATTGGTGAAAGATAATAAGTACGAAATGAACATAAGTCAAGAAAATATGTGCGATCAATGAAAAATTAATGATAGTAGGCTCAGATATTTCCTCAAATATAATATTGTAAAACATTGAATACTGTGATAAGAACTAAATTGATATGGATTGTGAAGTATATTTTTTTATTGAAAGGAGGTGAAATTTCTTAAGTTGGTTCATTGGCCGTAACATTATTTTATAAATAAGGAGGGTAGATATGGCTGGAAGCACATACAAGATTATTGAACTCGTTGGAACAAGTGATAAATCATGGGAAGAGGCCGCCAGGACTGCAGTGGAAACGGCCTCAGAAAGCCTGAAAGATCTGAGGATTGCCGAAGTTACTAAATTGGATCTGACCATTGAAGACGGCAAAGTTACCTCTTATCGGGCAAGGATAAATGTTTCCTTTAAGTACGTGAAATAAAATTTTAAATAAGACCTCCTGCTCCACCTGTGGCGGCTCCCATTACACGAAAGAGAAGTTGACTGCTGCCATCATGCTTTATTTCAAAGTAGTCGATCAGCAAAGAGAGAAAGCGCTTTTGATCTACCAGAAGTCCAGTTCCCTTGACAAGACCTCTAAATCTCATGTGATGCAACTTGAGGTAGAGGTAAGTGATATATTCGGCAAAATTATAAATGAAGGGATGGAGCGGGGGGTCTTCAAAAAAGTAGACGTGGATTTGATGGCCTACAA
>JAKLQB010000320.1 GCA_022013615.1 Desulfobacterales bacterium
AAAAGATTCATATTTCAATTCCTGAATTCCTGAATTCCTGAATTCTACGAGTGTCCAATTTTCATGCAAACTATACAAAAACAAACGAGAACAACTACTTAACCACTCAACTTCTTAACCACTTAACGAGGTCTGAATTTATGAGAAAGTATTTGACAAACTGATTGGTTTTCTTTAAAATTAGCGGTATTATTGAGAAAACGAAAGAGCAAAATCGCTGAAAGGCGATGACGCAAAGCTACGGGTCTACAGCCGGAAGGCCATGATCGCCGGGTTACCGACGGTTGGTTTGAAAGACGTCTTTGGGTGAGGGTGCTCAAAGACGTTTCTGTTAAGGGGATTGGAAATCCAGGAATTGGAGAGATTAAAGACAGAAACTTTCATGACCATGGAAAACAAAAAGATTACACTGCTTTTTCCTGGACAAGGTTCACAGTATGTGGGCATGGGAAAAGAATTTCATGCAAAATTCAAAATCGTTCGGGACATATATGATCAAGCAGATAACGTTCTGGGGTATAAGCTTTCTGAACAGTGTTTTAAGAAGCCCGGGTTCGGGAAAAAGATTATGCACAGGACTGTCCTGGACAAAACGATCTTTACACAACCTGCTGTGCTGACCACGAGCTATGCATGCTATAAAGTGCTTGAACAGAGATGTAAGGAACTTAATATTGATTTAAACGTTTCCCTGTTAGCAGGGCACAGTTTGGGTGAATATACCGCACTACTGGTCTCCGGAGTGATGGATTTTGAAAGTTGTTTAAAGCTGGTTTCAAAAAGAGCACTTTATATGACAGAAGTGGGCAGAGGTTACCCAGGTGCCGGGCTTATGGCGATCGTAGATAAGAAAAGAAACTTAAATTACAAGAGGATATGTAACCTATGCAAGGATTTTGAACTATATATTACATTGAACAATACTAAGAAACAGATTGTTGTTGGGGGAGCCAAAAGAAAATTGGCGGAGCTATCCAAACAATTAAAACAAGAAGGCAAGTTGGCAACAATTTTGAAAGTGGAGGGTCCCTTTCATACCCCCATTATGAGGCCGGCGGCAGAAAAGCTTAAAAAAGAATTAGAAAAAAACCGGCTTTCTATCGGTTCAAAACCGGTCATAGCAAATGTATCCAATGATGCTATTGTTGACCCGAATCATATCAAACAAGAGCTTTACGAACAGATTTTTATGATTGTTAATTGGAGAGGTTCCGTTGAAAAGATGATTGGTAATGGCGAGGGCTTGTTCATAGAAGTCGGGCCAAAGAAAGTACTAAGTAATATGATTAAAGATATTGATCCATCCATACCGTGTTTGAATGTTGAAGATATGGAGTCTCTTGAAAAAACAGTGAATGAATTGAAACAACAAACAAAGGATTTATCTGAAGACAACTCTCAGGATGAACCCTAAATTTCTGCCCATCAAGACAGCATTTCCAGCTCTTTTTTTTCAAGCGCCCTTATCCGATCCCTTAAAAGCGCCGCTTCTTCGAACTCCAAACTTCCCGCCGCCGCCTTCATCCTAACCGTGAAATCCTCGATCACCTCTTTAAGGCGCTCCGATGTCATATATTCACCTTCCTCTTCTGCTACGGCAGGGACAGTCACGTAATCAGACTCATATACAGAGCCCAGGATTTCATCTATGTTCTTTTGAATGGAAGTGGGCGTGATGTGATAGATCCTGTTATATTCAAGCTGGATCTCGCGGCGCCGGTTGCTTTCATCGGTTGCCTTTTTAATTGAATCGGTTATACGGTCCGCATAAAACACTACGGTTCCGTTGATATTCCTGGCCGCTCTGCCACACGTCTGGATAAGAGACCTCGCTGATCTGAGAAATCCCTCTTTATCAGCGTCAAGTATGGCGACAAGAGAAACCTCAGGGAGATCGAGTCCTTCCCTCAACAGATTGATGCCAATCAAAACATCGAAGACCCCTAATCGAAGATCCCGGATGATGGCCATTCTCTCAAGGGTCTTTATGTCTGAATGCATATACCGCACGTTGACCTCCAGGTCCGAGAAATACTCCGTAAGATCCTCGGCCATTTTTTTAGTCAGGGTAGTCACAAGGACGCGTTCGTTTACGCCAACCCGCTCTCTAATCAAACCCAGCAGGTCATCCACCTGATTTGTCGCAGGCCGAATGATAATCGTGGGATCTATTAGGCCTGTGGGTCTGACGACTTGTTCTGCTATGGCCTGGGCCTTTTGGAGCTCATAAGGGCCGGGAGTGGCTGAAACATAGATGCACTGCTTAACTTTTCTCTCAATTTCTTCGAATTTGAGTGGCCTGTTATCAAGGGCGGAGGGAAGCCGAAATCCATAGGACACAAGAGTCTCTTTCCTGGATCGATCACCCCGGTACATGCCATTCAACTGTGGAACCGTAATATGGCTTTCGTCTATGATGACCAAAAAATCTTTTGGAAAGTAATCGAGAAGTGTAGGGGGGTGTTCCCCGGGTGCCCTGCCGGTCAGATGCCTCGAATAGTTTTCAATTCCATGACAATAGCCTATCTCCAACATCATTTCCAGGTCAAATCGGGTCCGCTCCTCAATGCGCTGGGCCTCCAACAGTTTGTTCTGAGAACGGAAATAGGGGATCTGTTCTTCGAGTTCCTCTTTTATTTGCCGGATTGCCCTCTCTCTGATATCCACAGTGGTTACGTAGTGGGTGGCGGGATATATTGTTATTCGGTTGAGGGGTTTTATGGCCTTACCAGTCAGGGGATCAATCTCCTGAATTTCTTCGACCACATCCCCGAAAAAACTGATGCGAACGGCCCTGTCCTCTTCATGTACAGGATAGATGTCCAGGACATCTCCCCGGACACGAAAGCGGCCCCTGTAGAAGTCAGTTTCACCCCGCTGGTACTGGATCTCAACAAGCTTCTTGACTGCATCCTCCCTTGTGAGGACGTTCTCTTTTTCAACATAAAGGAGCATATCGTGGTATGCCTCTGGCGAGCCCAAACCGTATATGCACGACACACTGGCCACAATGATCACATCCTCACGGTCAAGCAGGGACCTTGTGGCGGCATGCCTCATCTTGTCTATTTGCTCATTGATGCTGGCGTCCTTCTGGATGTAAGTGTCTGACTGGGGGATGTAAGCTTCGGGCTGGTAGTAATCGTAATAACTGACAAAATACTCTACTGCGTTGTTTGGGAAGAAATTTTTAAGTTCTCCATATAGCTGAGCTGCCAGTGTCTTGTTGGGCGCCATAATTAGTGTGGGTTTTTGCACCCTGTTAATGACGTGAGCCACAGTAAAGGTCTTGCCAGAGCCGGTAACACCCAGCAAAACCTGATGGGAAAGCCCCTTTATGACCCCCTCGGAAAGCGTTTTGATTGCTTCGGGCTGGTCTCCACAGGGCGTAAGATCAGTGACGAGCTCAAACATCAAGCCTCCAGGTGGTCCCCTGGGGCCCGTCTTCCAGGATAACCCCCAATCCTTTTAGGCGCTCGCGTATCTCATCGGACTTTGCCCAGTCCTTTGCGGCTCTTGCTTCGGTCCTGTCTTCAATCATCTTTTCGATCTCGGCGGGATCCGCATGCTTTTGAGTTCCGGCCAGTTGCCTGAAAAAGTCCTCCGGCTGTTCATGCAGAATGCCAAGGACACGAGCAGCAAGGAACAATTGATGCCGGTCGTTTTCGAGGCGACTGTGGGTTATGTCGCTTAAGGGGGCCTTGTCTGAATCCAGGAGTTTATTCATCTCCCTTACCTTCTCAAAAATCAGACCAATGGCTCCAGCCGTATTCAAGTCGTCATCCATCATGTCGACAAACTGCTGCAGAAAGGGGTCACTCTGGTCTCCCGACAGAAACCCCCAGGATCCGGTTTCTTTCTGAATGGGAACTGCCACATCCCCAAGCCTTTGGAGTGTCCTGTAAATTCGAACAAGGCCTGATTGGAGATCAAGGACCGCTTTTTTTGAAAAATCAAGTGGACTCCTGTAATGCCTGGAGAGAAGGAAAAGTCGAAGGACTTCGGGATGGTAGGATTTTAAGGCATCACGTATGGTCAGAAAATTCCCTAATGATTTTGACATCTTTTCCGATTCAACCGTGACAAACCCGTTATGAACCCAGTAATTCGCAAAATTACCACCAATTGCCCCTATGGACTGTGCCCGTTCATTCTCATGGTGGGGGAAAAGAAGGTCCTTGCCGCCTCCATGTATATCAAAAGTGGGGCCTAAATAGTGGTTACTCATCACAGAGCACTCTATATGCCAGCCTGGCCTTCCGGGACCCCAGGGGCTCGGCCATTGCGGCTCCCCTGGTTTTGTCCCTTTCCACAGCACAAAGTCCATGGGATGCCTCTTTTTCTCGTCCACGGCAATCCTGCTTCCCGCCTGCATATCATCGATTTTTCTCCCTGAAAGTTTGCCGTACCCCTTGAATTTTTCAATGGAGAAAAACACATCATTTCCCTCAACATACGCATATCCCCGGTTCATGAGCGCGGTGATCATATCAATCATACCGTCAATATGCTCAGTGGCCCTGGGTTCCACATCAGCCTTCAGGACATAGACCCGGTCCATATCCTCGTAAAATGCGTCTATGAATTCCTGGGCAAGAGCGCTGGTATCCTTTCCAAGTTTGTTCGCTCGCTCAATAATCTTGTCATCCACGTCCGTGAAGTTACGCACATAGGTAACATCGAACCCCTTTGCCCTGAGATATCTCACCAGGACATCGAATACGATGGCTGACCTGGCATGGCCGATGTGGCATAGATCATAGACGGTCACTCCACACACATAGATGCCGACCTTACCTTCTTGCAGGGGATGAAATGTCTCTTTCTTTTTATTCGCCGTATTATATAATCTGAGTGTCATACACTTCTCCTTCTAGGTGTCTTTATATGCTAAGATCTTAAAATTTATGTCAAGTTTTCTAAAATACATAACTCCAGATAGTTAACCCGTGATGCTGGATGCTGGTCTCTGGATACTTGTTGTAGCAAAGCGGAAATCCCGTCTTTAGCGGGAATGGAATAAGAAATGTTTTTTCTTTATCCCCGCTAAAGACGGGATCTTCGACCAGCATCGAGCATCCAGCAACCAGCATCTCTATGCTTTAAGCAGTATATTTGATAAATGCACACAAACTCGTCGGTTTGAGGCGGAGCTTCGCTAGTAGACGTTATAGAATTTCTAATACCCTAAACCAATATCTCAATTGAGTCAAAAAGATTTAAAATCCCCTCTATCTCCCCTTTGCAAAAGGGGAGGACTTATGCTTCCCCCTTTAATAAAGAGGGTCTCAATATTTCCCCCCTTTGAAAAGGGGGGTTAGGGGGGATTTCGAAATCAAAAGCATTAGATGTAAATTTTACTTAGCGCTGAGGTCTGTACTACCCCTATTGAGCGATGCTCAATAATGTGGTATTAACTCAATTGAACCAAACTCAATTGAGGTGGTACTTGGTATCCGGTACTGGGTACTGGTTTAGAGGAATATTTTTCATTTTTATATCTTTATAAGGAAAGTAATATAAGATAAGACGTAAAACACCTTAAAACCAATACCAGATATTTGCCCCCTTATATTCGAAGACGATTTAACCGGGAACCAATACCCAATACCCAATACCCAATACCCAATACCACCTAATTGAGCATCACTCAATTAGGGTAGTAAGCAGGGAAAGGAGTAAAGGACTATGAACAGGAAGACCACATTATCTGTAATTCTTTTAATTTTTTTGATGTTCGCGGGCCAGGCCCTGGCAGATGGAAATCTGGAATCTGCTCAAAAATATTTTGATGCCGGGGAATATAAGAACTCTGTTGGTCTTTTGAAAGAAGTTACCAGGGAAGAGCCGTCAAATACAAAGGCATGGATTCTCTTGGGAAATAGTTATACGGGGTTAGAAAAAAACAAAAATGCAATTAAGGCCTATGAACAAGCGCTTCGAATTGATTCTGAGAATGAAGAAGCCCTCTTTGGTTTGGGGATTAATTACAGCAGAATGCGTAGTCATTCAAATGCAATTGAAGCCTATAAGAAAGTTATTGAGATTAATCCCAAGCATGCACAGGCGCATTTTGAGCTGGGTGTAAGCTATGATCGTACCAATCACCTCAGCTATGCGTTTGAACAGTACAAGATCCTTAAAACTCTTGATGAGCGCCTTGCAGATAAATTGTACCATATTATTTTGGGCAGTTAGTTAGTGCCTATCCGTAAATGGCCCTTAGGCTGACAACGGCAAAGGCCTCTATACCCTCACCTCGACCACAAAAGCCCATTCGCTCGGTGGTAGTTGCCTTTATGTTGACTTGGCTGGCAGTTGCCTCAAGGGTCTGAGCTACCCTATCGCGCATCGAAGTAAGATAGGAAGCCATTTTAGGACTTTCCGCAACTATGGTTGCGTCGAGATTATTGAGCCTGTATCCATCCCGTTTTACCCATTTAGCCACGGTTTTCAGCATTGATAGGCTGGCTGCCCCTTTATAGGCAGGGTCAGTATCTGGAAAATGCTGCCCGATATCCCCCATTCCAAGGGCGCCGATCACAGCATCAATTATGGCATGTGCCAGGACGTCTGCATCAGAATGTCCCTCCAGGCCAAGGTGATGAGGAATCTCTATACCCCCAAGAATCAATAGGCGGCCTTCAACAAGACGATGCGCATCATATCCGAAACCGATCCGAAACAAATCTATTCCTTTCTTGACAGGATTAACAGGATTTAGGTGCTTTCAATGACAACTGCTGCAATTTGTGCTTGAGCAGGAAGAGCAATTAGATGAGCCAGAAGAAGGTGTGAAACTTCCGCTGCTCTTAAAGCCACAGGCTGACATGAGACGTTCCAATTTGTCCCGGTTACAATGGGGACAGGACACTTTGTCGTCACCGCCAAAAATGAGGGCCTCAAATTCCTCGTTGCAGTTTAAACATCTATATTCATAAATGGGCATATATTTTACTCTCCATCATTATAGTCTTATAGCCTTTTTGTGTATCGAGTTTCCAGTATCAAGTATCAAGTTTCTCATAGCTAATGCAACAGTATCTCAATAAAAACCATAGGGTTGTCTAATAGGAAAACATATCCAATAAAATTATGCTTCTTTCAGGCCTTCTAAGACCGCCGCGGCCAGCAGGGGAAACATGATTTCGTGGTGACCCACGAGATTATAACCCTTGCCTCCATCCAGGGTAGGCCGGTGGACAACGTTGGTCATTGGTCGATAATGTCGAATAAAATCCATATTAACCGTGGTAAAGTCCCTTGCCTGGTATCCCAGATTCCTTACAAGGGTCAGGGCCTTAAGGAAAACTTCCGGCAGGATCACAGCAGACCCAAGATTAATGAAAACCCCCTCCTCCAATGTGGAAACAAGACGGGCGAATATGCGGAAGTCCAGGTGAGATGCCTTGCCGATGGATGCCCCATCCGCATTAGGATGAAAATGGATAATATCGGTTCCGATTGCCACATGAACCGTTACAGGAATATCGAGTTCGAAGGCCCTCGCCAGAAGGCTGTAACGGTTGTAAGGGAAGTTTTCCCTGATCAACATGGCACCTACCGATCTGCCAATACCAAGGCCCTGTTTTGCTCCCTCAGAAATAGCTGCATTAAGGAGCTTTCCTGTTTCTTCTGCCATGCCAAATTTGCCGGTTCCGATTTGTTCTGACACGTCTTCCGAGGTGCATCCAACCATGGCCACCTCCGCATCATGTATGATTCCTGCGCCATTCATGGCAATGCTACTGAGGATCCGGCGGTTCAGCAGGTCCAGAATAATCGGGTTAAGGCCAACCTTTATGGCATGGGCGCCCATGGCCAGGATAATTGTCTTGCCAGAGGCTGCAGCGCGTACAAATCGATCAACGATTTCAGTAAAATCATTTCCAGCAAGAATCTTTGGCAACGATTCCAACCACCGGTTCATAGAACCCCCAGGCTGCCACGCATCGCCAAAATCATCGACGTTTACCTTGCTGGGCCTCTTTTTCAGGGGATAGGATTTTACTTCATCCAACGATATGGGTGTCCATTTGGGCATTATATAGTCCTATTCATCCGATAAATGCCTTTGGAAAAGTATGTAATCGACCAAATGGCACAGGATATGACCAGCCATGATATGCGTCTCCTGGATCCTGGGGGTCGATTCAGTATTTGCCACAAGAGCTAAATCAACCAGATTCACAAGTTTTCCTTCGTCGCTACCCAGGAAGCCTGCCGTATATATTCCCTGGCTACGGGCATCATTCACTGCCGACAAGAGGTTTTTGGAATCTCCGCTCGTACTGATGACCAGGAGAATATCCCCTTCTATTCCCAGGGCTTTCACCTGCTTGGAAAAAATATCATTAAATGAGTAATCGTTTCCAATACTGGTTATGACCGAACTATCGGTAGTCAAGGCCAATGCGGGGAGGGGAGGGCGCTCAAAGGTGTATCGATTGACAAATTCAGCCGCAATATGCTGGGCATCAGCCGCGCTCCCACCGTTTCCAACTAACATCAATTTGCGGTCGCTGGTGAAGGCTGCGGCAGTCTTCTCGGCCAAAAGGATCAGTTTTGATATATTTTCCCTGACAAAGGTTTCCTTAACCTTCAAACTATCTGCAAGGATTTTTTTAATAATCTCTTCCAATTAGAATTCCCTAGTCAGCATTCATTATCTAAAAAATATAGCCTTTAGGACTGTTTGTCAACAACCTCGCACTTTATGCGGGGCGGGAATGCCGATTGTGTGTAAGTGGCTGTTATTCCTGAGGAAACGTGAATTCAGTAAATAGTCGCAAAACATATTTTGCCTGAACCTATTGAGAACTTACATTTTTTTGTTGAAAACGCCCTTTTCATATGCTACATAGACAACAATTACGCGGTCATGCCAAGCTGTTAGTGTTACCGAATACGTTTTTCATAGGATTTGTGGCCTTGCTGTTAAGGGAGGATGGGACAAATCTTTGGACAAAGTGTGAGGAAAAAAAGGGTTTAAATCTAAAACAGGATAAAAGGAGGTTATTATGACAAAAAGTGATATAATTTCTGAGATTGCTAATAAAAGCAACCTAACCAAGGCCGATGCCGAAAAGGCTCTTAATTCATTTGTTGAAATTACAAAGGACATCTTGAAGAAAGAAGGAAAACTTGCTCTGGCAGGATTCGGATCCTTTATTGTTTCCGAAAGGAAGGAAAGACAGGGCCGGAACCCCCAGACCGGAGAAACAATGACCATTAAAGCAAGCAAGACCGTAAGGTTCCGGGCTGG
>JAKLQB010000321.1 GCA_022013615.1 Desulfobacterales bacterium
CATTAAACCGACCGTATTCCCTCATATCAAGCAGATGAACGGTTACCTTCAGGACCTTATCCAGAGAAGAACCTGCCTCTTCAAGAATAATACGGAGGTTCTCCATGGCTAATTTCGATTCTTCCTCGATCGTCCCTAAACGAATCTCGTTTGTCTTAGGATCTATGGCCCCCTGACCTGAAGTATAGATGAGGCCGTTATGGATGGTTGCCTGGGAATATGGCCCCCCAGTAATCGCTGCCTTATCTGTTTGGAAAGTCTCTTTTTGTCCCATTATGACCTCCATTTGAAAAAACTGTTTTTAGGATGTTTAATTGTCAGGTCGTCAAGGCCTTGGGTGAAAAAATGTCGCTTGGTTACAACCCGAGATAGGTTTTTCTGATGTGAGGGTTCTCCAGAAGTTCCTTACCTTCCCCGCTCATGGCGATTTGACCGTTTTCCAGGACATAACCCCGGTTCGAGAGCTTAAGGGCGTGATAGACGTTTTGTTCTATCAGGAGTATGGAGGTTCCTTGCTGGGTAATCTGTTCAATGATATTAAAAATAGTACTAACAAGAAGTGGAGCAAGGCCTAAGGAAGGCTCATCAAGCATCAAAAGTGTCGGCTTGGACATTAAACCCCTCCCCATGGCCAGCATCTGCTGCTCCCCACCACTTAATGTGCCTGCTTTCTGAGTTAGCCTTTCCTTTAAAACGGGAAAGAAACCATATACCATTTCCATGGTTTCATTTTGCATTTTCTTGGTGTGTGGGAACTGAGCACCCATTTCCAGGTTTTCCAGAACAGTCAAAGTGGGAAAAAGTTGTCTTCCTTCCGGGACATGGCTGATACCCATTTCAACAATCTGTGAAGATGGTGTCCGGGATATATTCTGTCCATTAAATTCAATACTCCCCTTCCGGGCCCTATTGATGCCTGAGATGGTCTTCAGGGTTGTGGACTTGCCCGTCCCGTTGGACCCTATTACTGAAATCACTTCATCAGGGTTCACATCAAAACTAACCCCGCTGAGGGCCTGAAGATCTCCATAATAGACATCGATTTCCTTAACCCTGAGCACTCAAAAACTCCTTCCCCAAGTATGCCTCTATAACACCTTTATCCTTGACAACTTCCTCCGGAATCCCCTCTGCAATCTTTTTACCGTAATTGATGACCAGCACCCTTTGAGAAAGGGCCATGACCCCCCGCATAACATGCTCGATCAAAAGGATGCTGATCCCCCTCGCATTCACCTGTCTGATGAGATCAATAATTTCATCCACTTCAGTAGGATTAAGACCCGCCATCACCTCGTCAAGAAGCAGGATCTTCGGTTTCGTGGCCAGGGCCCTTGCCAGCTCCAGCTTTTTTCTCAGGGGAAGAGGCAGTCCCTGGGCCTCCACATTTGCCATCCTGCCGAGACCTAAAAACTCAATGATCTCCATGGACTCCTGCCTGGCCTTTGTTATGGATTTCTCCTTTATCAGGGCCCCCACCATCACATTATCCAGCACGGAAATGGTCAAAAAGGGCTTTACGATCTGAAAGGTGCGTACAAGCCCTAATTGGCTTATCTTATATGGCTGCATATCCTTGACTGACTTTTCATGGAAGAGGATTTCACCCTGATCCGGGGGAATAAAACCTGTCAGGCAATTAAATACCGTTGTCTTACCCGCGCCGTTCGGTCCAATGAGTCCAAGGATATCCCCTTTTTCCAGTTTAAAGGATAGCTCCTTTACTGCCATCAGGCCCCCAAAGCTCTTGCTCAATTGGTTTACTGACAATATACTCATGAATATCCCTTAATTCTCCTCATCCAATTTCAGGATCGGGTTTAATACCCTTTTCACATAAATAATGATCCCCTTTGGCATGAAAAGGACCACCAGGATAGCCAGTATACCATAAATAATCAGGTGCAATCCCTCAAGCCCCCCTTTGGCAAAATAGGCCCTGGTGATCTCTGACAGGGGAGTTAAGATAAACGAACCGATTACCGGGCCAAAGATGGTCCCCAGGCCCCCGATAATAGGCCGCAGGATAAGCTCTATACTGAGACCCATGCCAAAGAGGGAATCCGGGTGGATATAAAAGATATAATTGGCATAGAAGGTGCCTGCCAAAGAGGTCATAGAGGCGCTTATGGCAATGGCGATCATGTTATACTTGAACGCATTAACGCCGAGGGCCTGAGCCGCATCCTCATCTTCCCTGATGGCCACCATAAATCTACCCAACTTGGAGGTCTCGATCAGGCGGACGGCAATTACGGAAAATATCATGAAACCGAGGGCAATATAATAATAGGGGATATTTCCCGTGAACTGGAAATTGGAAAATGAGGGTTTAAAATCCAGAAAGATGCCGGAAAAGGAGCCCAATGCCGCAATGTGGGATACAACAAGTCTTGTTATCTCTGCAAAGGCGATGGTCAGGATAACAAAATAGACCCCACGAAGCCCGAACCTGAAACCTAAGTAACCTAAGCAGAACGCCACCACCACAGCCACCAGGGCGCCTACCCACATTCCTATCCAGGGACTCAACCCAAAGGCCTGTGCCAGGTAGGTGGAGGTATAGGCACCTATTCCTATATAAAGAGCATGGCCTAAGGAGATATGTCCTGTGTATCCCGTAAGCACATTCCAGGACTGCCCTAAATAGGCATAGAAAAAAATCATGACAAAGATGCCCAGTTCATACTTATCCAAAAAGAGGGGAAGCAGGAGGAGGACGGCCAATACTGAGGCGAGAAAGAGGTAGAATCTGGTCATTTTTTCCCCCCAAGAAGTCCCTGGGGCCGGAATAGCATGATAATAACCAGGATACTGAAGCTTACCACCTGTTTGAGTGTGGCAGGCAGGATCAGGGTAGATAATGACTCGGCCGTACCTAAGATGAGCCCTCCCACTAAGGCACCTATAAGGTTTCCCATACCGCCGAGGATAACCACAACAAAGGCAGTCAAGGTAAAATCATGCCCTAAATGTGGCGAAAGGGGCATAAGGGGAATAAGCAGAGCCCCTGCCGCGCCGGTCGTTGCCGCACCTAATGCAAAAGAGATATTATTGATACGATTTACCTTAATGCCAACCAGGACAGCGCCCATGCGGTTGTCTGCGGCGGCCCTGATACATTTCCCTGTATTGCTTTTTTTAAGGAAGATAAAGATACTTATGGTAATGATGATAGCAAGACCAAAAGCGATGAGACGGGAGACATCCACCATCACGTCCCCCATCCATATGGTCTCTAAACTTAGGGAGGTCTGGGGGCTCCTGTGGTCGGGCCCCCACAACAGGAGGACGGTATTTTCCAGGATCAACCCCACGGCTACCAGGGGCAGTACCTGCATGGCCTCCGGGTAGTCAAGGATACGATTAACAACAGAAGATTGAATCAGATATCCAAGCAGGAAAATGGCTGCCGCAACAACAATCAGGGATATGTATGGGTCAACACCCAGGAGGACGAAAATCCAGTAGGAAATATACATGCCCATGACCATCATCTGGCCATGGGCAAAATTGATAACCCCCATAACCCCGAAAATCAGGGAGAGACCGATGGCAATCAGCCCGTAGATCCCTCCCAACAGTACTCCCTGGACACCCAACTGGAGGGCAAGATCTGTATTCATTACCCTCTTTCCCACATTTGCGGGGCCGGGAATACATAATCGGCCTCTGCAAATTTCTTGGGCAGGACAACCTTGACCCTGTTCATGGGATCCGGATCAGGCAGTACCTGGACCATGGCAGTAGCGGCGTTGATATTGTCCCCGTTCTCTCCGAACTTGATGGCATCACCCACCATGGGATGATTTTTCAGGTTTGTGCCCCTGATTGCCTCCAAGACTTTTTCAGGTTTTGTGGAACCCGCCCTCTCAAGGGCATCGGCAAGAACCA
>JAKLQB010000322.1 GCA_022013615.1 Desulfobacterales bacterium
CCTGAAGATATGATCAGCACCAGGCTGGTGGAGGCTTCAGACGTGACCAAGGCTATCCTCAGAGAAGCAGAGCAGGGTCGGTATGCAGTTGTCGGGGTGGGAAGAACGGGCGCCGGCCAGGGACGTATTAAGAAATTATTTATGGGTTCGGTGAGTGACACCCTTTTTCACGAATTGGAAGGGGCCGCCCTTTGGATATGCCATTAACCACGTCAGTGATAGCAATTGCTTGCAAGGGGATTATTTCTGAATCGCGGAATCGCCTCTAATTGAAAGGTTTCAAAACGCAGGGGTAAAGACACATCTCCCTCCATAGAAGTCCCCGAACGCAGTATTACTGTTCAATCTTGATGACTTTCAAAAGGTTAGTGGCTCCTGGTGTGCCGACAGGAACCCCTGCGGTGACGATTAAACGGTCTCCCGGCTTTGCGAGACCGTGCTCCATTGTCCAACGCCTGGCTAACTCGAAAATTTCATCTGCGTCTGAAAATGGAGTCACCAGGACTGGAGTCACCCCCCAGGATAAAGTTAAATGGCGCTGTGTTTGCGGATTCGGGGTCAGTCCCAGCACGGGAGTCGGCGGAGGATATCCGGCAACCAAACGGTCCGTGCTTCCAGAAGAAGTGGCGGCAACGATCGAAGCGGCATTAAGATCTTCAGCCAAGAAGCAGGCGGATCGACTGATAGCTGACTCTGTCATACCCAGATTATCAAAAACAGGCGCATCTCCAACAGAATACTCCTGCATGTGCGCTTCCGTGGCCCTGGCAATTCTGTCCAGTATTCGCACTGCCTCTATGGGATAGTCTCCTATGGCCGTCTCTTCTGATAGCATGAGCGCATCTGTCCCGTCCAGAATTGCATTTGCGACATCCGTTGCCTCCGCACGGGTCGGCAGAGGGCTGTTTATCATGGAGCGCAGCATTTGTGTGGCGGTAATGACCGGCTTACCAGCATAGCGGGAGATTCTAATGATTTTTTTCTGAATGATTGGCACATCTTCCAGGGGCATTTCTACTCCCAGATCACCCCTGGCAACCATCACGCCGTCGACAACATCCAGGATTTCCTTAAATCTTTCTATAGCCTGCGGCTTTTCTATTTTGGCGATCAAAAAGGGAGGCTTTGGGTTTTTGACCAATAATTCCCGCACAGGCTCCAGATCCTTTTCATGGCGCACAAAGGAGAGGGCCACAAAATCCACCTCCTCCTCCAGCCCTACGCTCAGGTCTTGGCGATCCTTTTCCGTAAAGGCGGGAACTCGCAGGCTAATCGAAGGTAAATTAAGCCCTTTATGAGACTGAATCATCCCCCCGACCAGTACCTCGCAGATAACTCTGTCCTTTTCTTTGGCTAAAACTTTTAGAAGAACAAGGCCATCTGCAAGCAGAATGCGGTCAAAAATAGCAACATCTTCGACTATATAGGGGTAATCGACTGGAATATCGGACGGCTCAACGGATTTCATGGGACTCAGAACGACTTTTTCGCCGACCTTGAGTTCCACTTCCTGAGCCGGCAGTTCTCCGAGCCGAATTTTAGGTCCACCAAGGTCCTGAAGGATACCTATCACCTTACCTATTTCGTCAGACTTCTTCCTGATAATGCGAATCGTTTGACGATGGGTTTTGTGGTCCCCGTGGGAAAAGTTCAGCCTGGCCACATCCATCCCAGCCCGAATAAGTTCCTCGATGCGCTCTGGTGAAGCAGTCACAGGGCCAATGGTACAAACGATTTTTGTTTTTCGAGGACTTGCCGTCAATTCTGTCTTTATCCTTTTAATTCTGTAAGTCTAAGTAAAGAGCCTTTTTTGGCTTGGCCCCTCGGCTTCTTACGGTTGCTTCCTGCTTTTCTGATGCTCATGGTTTCTCTTTTAGCGAGAATTCCAACTTGGGTGGATCGATCTTCACAACCTGAATTCGGTCGTTGGGCAAAAGTATCTGGTCACGTGTAATAGGAAAGGTTCTTCTGCCAAAGCGGGCCATAGAAAGATCGATCTTCGCCATTACATTTTTCCCGTTAAGGGAGCTGGCATCCTTTCGGAGGCCCCGGACCGTGATCTGAACTGTCGGTTCTAAGGGTTCAACTATTTCCATCTTATCTGGCAGATTCCTTGTTTCCAAGGGGACGCTAATGGTTTGCTCAAAGTCCTGTTGACCTGCGAGCAGTAACCACATAACGCTGACTAAAAATGCGGCCCCCAGCTTTGCACGCCAGCGGTTAACCAGAAAGAAACGGATTTTTTCCCACCATTTTTTTCTGGGAACACTGTAAGGTATGACGGCTTCCATCACCAGTTGAGAGAGTTTTTCCTGGCTATCCACATGGACCATCTGTCCTCCACGGGCAAAAGATATGTCCCCGCGTTCCTCCGAAACAACCACGACCCAGGCGTCACATCGTTCAGAAAGGCCCAAAGCCGCCCTGTGTCTGGTGCCCCACTCCTTCGGAAGGCCTTCATCAGGGCTCAGGGGAAGATAGCAGGCCACTTCCTTTACCCGTCCGTCCCTGATAGTCACGGCCCCGTCATGGAGCGGGGACTCTTTCTGAAAAATGCTGGTGAGCAGCTCGGGGGTGGGGTCTCCTTCCAGAGATTGACCCGCTGTAATCCACTCCTTGACCTGGTCAACACGCCCAATGATTATCAGGGCTCCGATTCTTTTGGCGGCCAGTGAGAAAACGGCTTTTACGAAATCGGGTATCCAGTCATCTGACGTAGTGAACTTCCGAAATCCGATCGCCTTAAGCGGATTCACTCGTTCCAGAACCTGACGAATTTCAGATTGAAACAGAATGATAAGCAGAAGAACGAGTACTTGCCAGAGGATCTGAAACACCCATGTGGTCATGAAAAGTCCCCAGGTTCGCGCCAACGTAAACACGACCCCTAAGGCCAGCAGACCCACCAGCGCTTTAAGGGCTTTGCTGCCGTAAAACCAGAGGTACAGGTGATAGGCCACCACTGAAAGGAAAAGGATATCCAGGACATCCTGAAATCGCAGATTGTCTATGATTGCAATTAGATGCATACTCAAGTCTCATATACCTCAATGTTGTTTCATCAGTGCTGAGTCACTATTTGAAAATTTCCAGTAAGCCTTCAAAAGACTTCTGATCAATTTTTTGCTTTACTAAGCTTGTGTCTTTGATCGCTGGTTGCTGCTCGTTAAGCGTCAGCCTATCTTCCTTATACATGATGCCGGTGGGTATTCTTTCACCCCATTCCTGGGCCCTCGAAAAGGCTAAATTCCGGTCATGAGGGTCATATTGGGGGTCTTCATTTATGTTGTAGACCCGGCTTTCGTACCACTTGAACGTATTGACGCGATTAAATGAAACGCAAGGCTGAAGAATGTCGATTAATGCA
>JAKLQB010000323.1 GCA_022013615.1 Desulfobacterales bacterium
CAAGGAACTGGGAGTAGAATATCTATATGAAGAAGTAACAGACATAGAGGTAAAAAGGAAAAAAATTGAGTCTGTTAAAACCAATAAGGGCGCAAAAATACCGTGTGGAATGGTGGTTAATGCTGCCGGGCCTTCTGCATCTATTGTGGGAAAAATGGCGGGAATAGACTTGCCAGTAGATCCTGTAAGAAAAATGGCATATGTATTTGATCCTAAAATAAAATTTGACTATGATCTGCCCCTTGTGATCGATACGGATGGGCTTTTATATTTTCGCCATGAATCCGGCAAGACCATATTAACAGGTAAATCAATCCCTGATGAGCCGGTGGGCTTTAACTTTGAGTGGGATCGAGATTACTACATGGACGTTGTGTGGCCTCAAGTGGCCGAAAGGGTTCCCGCATTTGAGACCGCCAAGTTAATGAGGGGCTGGGCCGGGCATTATGCCATGAATAGACTGGATGGAAATGCGATCGTCGGTCATTTTGGCGATATCGCGGGGCTTTACGGTGCCGTCGGTTTCAGCGGTCATGGCCTGCAGCAAGCCCCGGCCATAGGAAAGTGCCTCTCGGAACTAATCCAGTTCGGAGAATACCAGACAATTGACCTTTCTCGCTTCTCCTTTGACCGTTTCAGGACGGGTAAGCTTGTTTTTGAGGAGGAAATGGTCTAATGGTTATTCTCCGAGAAATTCTTGATCATCATTTCTCCCAGTTCCTTGGATCGCCTCGTGGCGGTTTCCACGGCATTGATAAGGGTAGTTCGAAGGCCTCCTTCCTCCAGGGTATGCAGGCCGACGATGGCCGTTCCGCCGGGTGATGTGACCCTGTCTTTTAATTTGCCCGGGTGTTCATTTGAATCCCTTAATAACGTCGCAGCGCCCAAAAGTGTTTGGGTTGAAAGCAGAAGGGAATCCTGTCTTGACAGCCCCATCTTTACGCCAGCATCGGCCAGGGCGTCTACAATCAAAAAGATATAGGCCGGGCCGCTTCCGCTCAAACCAGTGATGGCATCCATCAGATAGTGCTCTTTGAGGAATATGGTTTTTCCCACGGAATCGAAGATAGCCATAGCGAGCTTGATGTCATCCTTGCTTGCATGGTTTCCGGCTGCAATGGCTGTAGCGCTTTCTTTAACAAACGCAGCGATATTGGGCATGACCCGGATAAGTCGCAACTTCTTGTTGAGGCACGATTCTATTGCGGCCAGGGGAACACCTGCGGCAATTGAGATGATGAGCTTGGACATATCAAGGCCAGGGGCTGTTTCCTTCAGTACTGAGGCAATTATCTGGGGTTTGGTGGCATAGATAATGATTTCCGATGCCTTGACCACATCGATATTCTCTGTTGTGGTGGCTACCCCGTATTTTTCCCTAACAAAATCAAGCCTGTCCTCCCGGACATCAGAGCATATTATGTTTTCCGGCTTTGACGAGTCAGAATAAATAAGCCCGCTGATAAGGGCCTCCCC
>JAKLQB010000324.1 GCA_022013615.1 Desulfobacterales bacterium
GTTGAGCATGGCTTTGCCAAAGACCTATTTAGGGGATCATATCAAAGGACAGTTGATCAGGTGTTCCACATCGATAGCTTCGAATTATCGGGCTGTTTGTATTGCACAATCAAAAGCGAGTTTTATCTCTAAATTGAGTATTGTCATAGAAGAAGCGGATGAAGCATATTTTTGGCTGGAATTTATTATTGATGAGCGTTTATTAGGTAAAGAACGAGTTTTCCCTTTGCTTAGAGAGGCCGGTGAACTGACATCAATTTTTGTGTCATCAAGAAAAACGGCCAGAGGCAATATGGCAGTTTCCAAAAATAATAGTCAATAGTCAATCGAAAATAGTCAATCGCCAACGGCTCTAATGGTCTGCCCGGCCAGGAATGATCCTTCTGCCACTGGTACTGCCAGGGAATGTTTTTCCATGATGGAGGTTGTCTTTATTTCTCCTATCTTTTTTCCTAAAATGTCAAACGATCTACCTGCCCTGCAAGTGATTGATTCACCCCGAGCGAAAACCGTAAACAATTGATCAGGACGAACACCGACATCTTTTCCCCCATTAATCCTGATCATACCGTTTTCCACGGCAAGGATTTTTCCGGTCCAGGGCTTTTTCACCAGACTCTTGATTACAGCCGCAGACTGGTGTTTCAGTATCCGGGGCATTTTCGCTTCAATAATTTGATCGATGACCTCATTTTCATCCCGGCCTGGCAGCTCGTCTATCAAGAAGTCCATTTCCTCTGAATCGAGTTCGGTTAGATAAAGGCACCCGCTGGTCGTGTCAACAATATTAACGGTCATGGAGATCTCAATAATGCGGGACATGTCACGGAAAGGCCAGATGCCGGTCTTTCTTGTGGTTGCCTCCAGAGGGTTCAGAACCCCGATGATGAGGGCATTCATTCCTAAATCCTGGGCTCTTTTAACGAGTTCAGGGGGGATGACGATGCCAAATTCAGGTGATTTGCTGCCAGTACCTGAGGGAATGCCCTGGGGGTCCTGAAAAAGCAGAAGATGGGGGGATTCCTTCAGAAGTTCAACAAAGTTGGCAGCTATTTGTGCCGTTCTCTCCCGCCCGAATTCTGCCTGGTCTACCAGTGGTGCGATCATGACTCGTTTTTTGAGGTCGGGTGCACCGGGGACTATTTTGTCAACCACAGACTTTGTGGTGCTGCAGCCTGACAGTGCGAAAAACAAGAGTGACAAGAAAAAGGAACTTAATAAAATAAAGTATTGTTTTTTCATGCAATGCCTCTATCTAAAATTAGAATACAATATCAAAAAACTTGAACTCTCCCTGCCATTTCTCCCGGGTTTCATGGACTTGGGACACGCCTGCGGCAGGTGGTCCGTGATTACACCAGTTTATCAATTTTCCTACTTTGTCCTCCGGCCCTTCTGCCACGACCTCCACTGTACCATCAGGCCGATTCCTGACCCAACCGAAAACACCCAAAGAAACGGCCTCTCTGCGCGTGGAGTCCCTGAACCATACCCCCTGAACTCGGCCTTCAATAATAAGGTGTATTCGTATATTACTCATAGCCGCTCCTCTTCAGTAAGCGTTTACACGTTTCCCGCTAAAAGCGGGACTGAAAGCGGGATTAAGGGTTATGAACCCCTGACCCCTGTCGAAGATCTCGTCTAAAGCGAAGCGAAAGCGGGGAACCCGTGAATGGCTATTTGAACTTTAACGCAAAGGCCCATCGCGGGCTACTGGATTTCAGGCCGAGCTTAGCCTGCAAATGGAGCTGGTTGACCTTTACCACGGCACCATCAATTTCAAAGGGAAACTGGTCTCTTGTCTCCTCAAGATGGTGACAGTAGTCTATGACCTCGCTGATGGTACTGCATACTCGGATATAGGGCCTGTTAACCCGAAATCCCCACTGCTGTAAGGCAACCATTAGTTCATGCTGGGTGCTTAATTTGGGGCCGCTCATCTCCCCGATACCAAAACAGAACATATTGAGAGGTCTTTTCTCAGTGATTCTGGGATCAAGCTGCCTCAAGGAATCCACTGCCGCGTTTCGGGGGTTCGTAAAGGCTGGAAAGCCCCTTTCGATTCTATCCCGATTCAAAGTTCCAAAGGCATCTGTCTCCATATAAACTTCACCCCGCACCTCCAGGAGGTCAGGTATGGGTTTCCCCTCTGCCGGTTCTATCGGGGTTAATGGAACAGAGAGAATGGTCCTGATGTTTGGGGTCACATTTTCCCCCACGAGGTCATCCCCTCGTGTGGACGCAACTGAAAGGGCACCCTTTTTGTAGACCAACTCCACGGCCAGGCCATCTA
>JAKLQB010000325.1 GCA_022013615.1 Desulfobacterales bacterium
CGGTTGAAGGTAATGAAACGCAATGGTGTTAAAACCTGTCCCTGACCTTGATTGGGGATCGCATTTCCCCAGATTCCGGGTCAGATATTCATAGAGACGCCGACTCCCATCTCCATGGCCTATGTCCCCACAACATATCCAAAGGGGGCAGGTTGGTCAAGCACTTCGCACGTCTTGATAGCAGCAGCTAACAGGGCTGGGGTTCCCCTGCTTACGGGAACGCTTTTTCCTTCAATTCGTATTACACCATTTACCAGAAAGGCCTCCCCGACCGCAAGAGGAAATTCCCGATCGGGAACGGTCCCCACTACAGCGAGCATTGGCGTCTCATCTCCTCATAGGCCAACTGAAGCGCATAACCACAAAGAGTATGACCGATTTCCCGTGGGCTCGGTGCTTCGGACAGGGATTTTCCGACCATCTCTTGAGCCAGATAGGGAACATCCGGGCAACCGCCCCCGGAGATGTTCACGATCGTCTTTGTCTCCTTATCAACGGTCAGTTTCATATTGGCGGCCCGGATCATCAGGTACTTGCCGAAGTCCTTATTCTGGAAGAGATTTACGGGTTGCAGCAGGGAGCTGCTGACTGGGACCATTTCCAAGGGTTGAACCCCTGCCTTCTCGAGCGTCCTCAGAATATTAAGCTCCTCGATCAGGGGAATCTCAATCACCAGGTCACACCCGCTTCGTATCTCAGGCGGCGGCCCCATAACCCGGATCTTCCATCCCTCTTCATCAAGAACGCTTTCGGCACGGATCACCTCACTGGTGTTTTCAAAAACCAGTATTCCTCGATCACTGTTCTGTCTGCCTGAGGAAACTTTCGATTCTTTGCGTTTGAAAATATTTAATAAAGACATGGTTAATCCTTTAAAATAGTAATCTTGTATCCCTCACCCTCTTCTTGAACGTCTTTCACCTGCCATCCCTTACTTGAGGCAGCCCGACTTACGTTCTCCTTTGAAGTATCCGTGTCCACAAAAACCACAATTTCCCCCTTTTCAACTTTCTTAATCTCGTCCATGGTCATTAGAACGGGCTGGGGGCAACTTAGTCCTCTCGCATCAACAGTTGTATCCATTTTAATCACTCCTTTATTTTGTAGGCGTCCAAAGGTTCAGACCTGCCCGCCTGATTACAGGCGGGTTTTCGGTTAACCCTGAACCTCTGAACCGTGAAACCGTGAACGGTTACTTTATTTTTTTCTCATGGTGAAGCCTATAAACAAACAGACGAGAAGGCCAATAATTACCGCGGCAATTCCATGGGGTCCCACGCCTTTTGGCGAACTTGCCAGGCCGAAGTTATGGGCAAAGCCTGCTCCAACGATCATCCCCAGAACAAAAACCGCAGCATCACCATCGCCCTCCCCGGACAGGAAGAGTTGACGTCCGGGGCATCCCCCTGCCAGGGCAAAGGCCAGACCTGCCAGAACCATGCCTCCAAAGTTCCAAAGGCTCATGGTATGGGCCACCGGCTGCTTAACAAAACCAGGGTGAAATTGCCCCAAAATCAGGTTTGTGATAAAGGCAAAGACCGCAAGGGAAAGCAGCCCCATAAAGAGATGAGTCTGCCGGAACAGGATCAGGTCCCGGAAAGCACCCATGGTGCAAAAACGGCTCCGTTGGGCTAGAAACCCAATGGCGAGTCCCACTAACAGGGATACGACCAGGGGAGCATGCATAGCCCCTGGGCCTTTGAGACTGTAAAACAGGATATCGCTTTTCATCTCTCCCTCAACCTGCGGGAAAATGAGACCCAGTACGAGAAAACCCAGCATTGTCAAAGGCAATAACCATCCCACCGAGCTGTATGTCTTTTGGGTACGGCCGAGGTTGTATCCGCCCTTGAGAAACAGAGTTCCGATCCAGATGCCACCGATGAGTCCCAGCAAGCCAAAAATAGCATTCCCGTCACCAGCGGCAAAACGCAAAAGGGCTCTCCACGGGCACCCCAGGAACACCAGGGCACCGATCATTGCAAAGGCTCCCAGCACGAATCTTACAATGGGAGCAGAACCCACACGGGGCCGGAACTCCTTGAAAAGATAGGCTGCGATCAGTGAGCCCAGTACAAACCCAATAATCTCCGGGCGCATATACTGGACCACAGCCGCACGGTGGATTCCAATGGCCCCTGCAATGTCCCTCTCAAAGCAGGCCACGCAGATGCCCATGTTTCCGGGGTTGCCCAACTTCTGCAAGAGGGCAGCGAAAACCCCGATAAAGGCTCCTACACTGATAATTCCCCAGCGGGTTGCAAAAAAGTTTTTTAAAAGTGTCATTTAGTTCCTCCTTTCAAGTTATAATTATAAAATTGCTTTGTAATTTTATGGAACTCGGCTTCGCCGCTCCGAATAAAGGAAATTCCATATAATAAAGTTATACAATCCGAAAAAATCGCGGGTTAAATATTGATCATCTTATCAGCTAATTGTCTGGCTAACCTCACCACTTCATCCGTTAGGTGGCCCTCGAATAAAATTAATCGCTAATTTTGAATTGGTTATCTCGATTAGTCAATCTGGAATAACCGATATGAAATGCGCTTTTCATAGGAAATCACAATACAGTAACGTCCCTCATCTTATTTATTTTCACTTGACAGCAATGCCGCCCCTAAGGCCCCTACCATCTGCGGATTTTCAGGGACCAGGATATCCCTATCAAGTGCTTCTTCCAGCAAATGGCGTATACAGGGATTCCGGGCCACGCCGCCGGCAAAAAGGACCGGTTCTTTGATCGAGACCCTTTTCATCATGCCGGCCGCCCGCTTTACTACGGATCGGTGCAGTCCCAGTGCTATGTCCTGGCGGGCTTCTCCCTTAGCTA
>JAKLQB010000326.1 GCA_022013615.1 Desulfobacterales bacterium
GCCCAACGGCCCGGTGGTCATCAATGAAAATAAGTGCATTGGCTGCCGCTACTGCTATCAAGCCTGTCCCTGGAAGGTGCCGCAGTTTGACTTCGAAAAGCGGGTCACCCGCAAATGCCACCTGTGTTACAACAGAATACCCCTAAATTATCTCTAACGCTAAAAAATTTATTTCTCATCAAATTTGTAAAGAAAGAGGAGCTATGTATCTACCGAAAATTTACGAGAGTTTTTCTGATAAATTCCCGGAAGTCTTTAAGGGTTATCAGCATTTGGGCAAGACCTGCCGGAAGGCAGGCCCTATAGAGCAGAAATTTCAGGATCTCATCAAGCTTGGAATTGCTATTGGCATAAATTCCAGAGGAGCAGTCATGTCTCATACCAGAAAGGCATTGACATCCGGCGCCACAGCTGACGAAATTACCCATGTGGTCATATTATCCCTTACGACCACGGGTTTTCCAAACATGATTGCTTCCATGGGCTGGGTTGAGGAAGTTCTCAAGGAGGCTGTCCAGGGGAAATAAGAGAAATTTTTTTGTCGGCAGTTATGTTAATTTTAACATAAGCAACGCGCTTGAAATATGGATCAAAAAGCCAACAGCAATGTCTGACGGTTAGGAGGGAAAACCCATGAAGTCTTTCGATGAACTCTTAGAATCATCGGCCGCAGCGCACGGGCACCTGTGTCCCGGACAGGTGGTAGGGGTGCGCATGGCCATGCTGGGCTGTCGCCTTATCGGCCTGGATGAACCCACCCGCCACGACCAGATCAAAAAGCTCATTGTGTATGTTGAAATGGACCGGTGCACAGCAGACGCGGTCGGCCACATCACCGGCGTCAAATTGGGGCGGCGTTCATTGAAATTTGTTAACTATGGCATCATGGCTGCCACCTTTGTCAACCTGGAGACTGACCAGGCCTACCGGGTGCTTTCCACCGAGGAGGCTCGGGACCTTGTTCCCTTCTATGCTCCGGGGGTTACACAAAAATCCCGACAGCAACTGGAAGCATATCAACATATGCCCGATAGCATACTGTTCAGGGTTCAGCAGGTTCGAGTTCCCATCAGTGAGTTTGACCTGCCCGGCCCCACCCATCGTAAGGTTTCCTGCAGTCGCTGCGGTCAGGTGGTCCGGGATCAACGGGAGGTGGTCGTAAATGGTGTCACCCTCTGCAAACCCTGTGCCCACGGCGCTTATTTTAACAATGTCCGGGAGGTGATCTGGCCGGACATGAACTGGGCACCCAGACTAAGCGGTCGGCAAACGAAGGCCGTGAGGGTGAGTGCTTCTCAAATGCAAGGACAAGGCGTGTAACGTGCCAACTTGCGCTTTGCGTTTAGAAAGGAGTCAGAAAAGTGCTAAAAAAAATAGAATTGCAAGAAGCAGTGGGGACCAAATTGGCGCACGATATCACCGAGATTCGCCCCGGCGAGTTCAAGGGGCCGGCGTTTCGAAAAGGCCACACGGTCTGTAATGAAGATCTGTGCCATCTTCAGAAACTGGGCAAAAACCACCTTTATCTGATCGATCTGGAACAAGATGAAATTCATGAGAATCAGGCGGCATCCATTCTTGCCAAAGGGCTTGCCGGAGACGGTGTGATGTGGGAGGATAACCCCAGAGAGGGAAAAATAAACTTATTGGCGGGAAGAGACGGTCTGTTGACTGTCAATACTGCATCATTGGCTGCCTTCAACATGGTGGAGGAGGTCATGTGCGCTACGCTCCACAATCACACTTTGGTCAAGGAGGGTGAACTGATAGCCGCCACCCGGGCCATTCCACTTGTTATGCAGAGGGCTCCCATTGATAGGGCTGCGGCGATTGCACGTCAAAATGGGGCCGTTGTTTCAGTAAAACAGCTCCGTTGCGCCCGGGTGGGCCTAATGATCACGGGCAATGAGGTTTATCACGGTCTCATTGAAGATCGGTTCGCTCCCGTCCTTACGGAGAAGGTCGAAGGGCTGGGTTCCGAAGTGGTTGAACTGGAGTTTGCCCCGGATGATGCTGAGGTCATCAGCCAAACAATATGTTCTCTTCTGGAACGCGGCTGTGATCTGCTCCTTTTGAGCGGGGGCATGAGTGTGGATCCGGACGATGTAACCCGGCATGGGATTCGCCTGGCAGGGGCTAATGAACTTACCTATGGGGCGGCTTCCCTTCCCGGTGCCATGTTTCTGGTGGCCTACCTTGGAGACGTTCCGCTTCTGGGAGTGCCCGCATGTGGCCTCTACCACCGTATAACGGTTCTGGACCTTGTGCTGCCACGGATTCTTGTGGGAGAAAGAATCGGCAAGAAAGAACTTGCCTTTCTGGGTCATGGGGGTCTCTGCCGCGACTGTCCTGAGTGTAGCTATCCGCATTGCCCCTTCGGTAAAGGCATGTGAGATTCCGTGCGGTATTTACGATGATGAGATGAGAATCAACATGATCGCCGAGCACATCACCACCATTGAAAAATCCATGAAGGAAATAATGAATCTGGGGGCCCAGAATCCAATCAATTACAATCAACTGATCCGATGGGTTTCAAACAAGGAGGACCACGCCAATGAGATCCAGGAGATTGTAAGCCAATACTTCATGACTCAACGAATCAAACCTGACACTAAGAACTATTCACAAAAGCTGGCCTTGCTTCATAAAATGCTTATTTATTCAATGACTTGCAAGCAAACTACAGATCTTTCGCACATCACCATGATGCGATCGCTTTTAAAGGAATTTCAAACGCTCTATTTCGAACAGAAATAGCGTGACTTTGCTGGCTTTAGTCTTGAATAGGCTCAAAACAAGAAGATAAGAGAGGCATACGGCATTAAGTTTTTGTTCCTTTTTTTAACTTCTTCGACACATAGACGGGAGGAGACAAGAGGACTGCTATGGTGAGACTCATCGACGCATTTGGCAGGCAAATAGACTACCTGCGCATATCCATAACTGATCGCTGTAATCTGAGTTGTCGCTATTGCACACCTTTTGAGGGTGCCTGTCAGATTCCGCATAATGAGATCCTCACCTATGAGGAGATCCTTAGGGTGGCCGAAGCCGCAGTTCTGGCCGGGATCTCCAAGATACGACTCACCGGAGGGGAACCGCTCTTGAGAAAAGGGATGGTAGGTCTCTGCCGAATGCTCGCGAATATTGAAGGACTTGATAGCCTCACTCTCACGACCAACGGTGTACTCCTCCACGAGCTGGCCCTGCCACTCGTGGAAGCAGGTGTTCGCAGGATAAACATAAGCCTCGATACCTTAAAGCCAGAAAGATTCAAAAAGATAACCGGTCACGACGTTCTTTTTCGTGTCCTCGCCGGTATTAAGAGATCAGAAGAAGTGGGGCTTTACCCAATCAAGATAAACACTGTGTTGATGCGAGGTATAAACGAGGATGAAATTGAAGACCTCGCTCGCCTGACACTGAAAAAAACCTATCACGTACGATTTATTGAGTTAATGCCCATTGAAAGTTCTTGTTTCGGGGGGAATGGATCACTTTTTGTGCCGGTAGAAGAGGTTGTCAAACGAGTAAAGAATATTGCAGAATTAGACTTGGAGCACAAATCAGAATCCTTTGGGCCGGCACGCCTTTGCACTCTTAGGGGAGGAGTGGGTAAAGTGGGTTTCATCGCCCCTTTAAGCTGGCATTTCTGTGACTCATGCAATCGAATGAGGCTTACGGCTGATGGAAAGCTCAGGACCTGCCTTTTCTCCGAAGAAGAGCTCAATATCAAGGGTCCCTTAAGAGCCGGGGCATCGCTTGAAGAGCTATCCGGTATTTTCAAGTTGGCCGCAATGAGAAAGCCTCGTAGTCACTCTCTGAAAGAAGCTCGTGGACAAAGGGGGTGGGGACGGACTATGCGAGCAATAGGCGGCTAAAGGTTTTTATCAGGTATCAAAATTATCATTTTCAGGAAAGGATCAAGATCAGTCGGCGATATCCAAAAGGTGCCAGGTACGCATGAACAAACAATATCCTCCCATACCGATAGTGAGTTTTGTCGGCCACTCCAACACCGGTAAAACCACCCTAATAGAAAGGCTTGTGCCGGAGCTTGCCCGCCTTGGTCTCGACGTAGGCACGATAAAACATGATGTGCACGGATTTGACATCGACGTCCCTGGCAAAGACAGTTGGCGCCATAAGCAGGCCGGAGCAAAAAGAACCATTATCGCTTCCCCGAAAAAGCTGGCGCTTATCCAGGATACAGACCACGATCTCAGTCTTGAAGAACTGGCTGTATATTTTCGCGGCCTTAACCTAATTCTGACCGAAGGATACATGCGTGAGGGCAAATATAAGGTGGAGGTTTTCCGGCCGGAAGTGCATTCTGAACCTCTCTGTCAGGGAGACGAAAATCTGATCGCCCTGGTCAGCGATACAACGCTTGATTTAGGTGTACCTCGCTTCAGAACCGGTGACGTCGCTGGGTTGGCCTCTTTTCTTAAGAAACGTTTTTGCCTGTAATAGCTGGAAGGAAGAACTCCCCGAGCACTGACGCGATTGTCTGGATTCGCCAATGTTTTGTTTAAATAACCCTCTGTCTCCTTCTGGTATTGTTCAGGTGATGAACGATGGTCGAGACACCCATTTTTCGGCGTTTTAAGGCACTTCTGGAAAAACTTTAAACAAGCGGAAGCATTAGTCTCCATAAGAAAACGCCGTTAAGGTGCATACCTTGACGGCGTTTTGAGTTGACCCGTACTCTTGTTACTTAAGGTAGATTTCCACTGCCTTGTAGGGACAGACATCCACACAGTAAAGGCAGGCCACGCACTTTTCGGCATCAAAGGAAACTATCCAACTTTCTCGATTCACATCGAGCGCCTCTGTGGGGCAAATGGGAACGCAAGCCGTACAACTGGTGCAGCGCTCCTCCAGGTGCTGGATTTCCTGAGCAAGCGGTTCCACAGTAACTCCGCCGCCTTCCAGGAAATTCAAACCATGTGAAAGTTGACTGTTATCGCCGCTTAACTCTACAACCATGCGCCCCTGCTTGCCGGGGTCAATGGTGGCGCGTAAAATGTTCACCTTCAAGCCGTAGTCTGTGATCAGCTGATAGATTATCGGTTCCTCCACCTTGCTCGGTGGGAATGAAAGGACTACTTTTCTTTTCTTCATGACAACTCCTCCTTTTCAATTGCCGGTCCGGGCAAAGAACCAACGGGGTCCGTCAGGAGAAAATCCCCGTTCCCGATCATGTTTTTCAGGTATTCCGCTACTTCTCTGGCTTTGGAATAGCTTGAGAAACCCCCAGTGGGAACTTGTTTTCCGTTGATTTCGATCGTTCCGCTCTTAAGTTCAGCATACGTGACTTCCCCAAGCTTGGCCTCACCTTCCCCGGTCGGATAATAAGCGCTGTAATCGACAACAGGTGCCTTCAGTTCCGCATCCGTGACCGCCACGAATTTCATCATCTCTTCATCGAGGATCGGAATCGGCACCCCTACCGCAACGCTCAGGCTGACTCCGTATCCGGTGTAGGTAACCGCCCGAAGCCACTTTGGATCCATCTCCTTCAAATTTCCAATGAGTGTCAGCGTTCCAGCGCCTGCCCGTGGCGTTTTGTTTTCAAGCCGCGGCAGGTCCGGATTGTGCTGGGTGCCGTTCCACGCAACATATCCTTGTGTGCCGCACAAGAATACCCGAGTGCCAATGCCAATGGAACGGTAAAGTGGGTCGTTCATCAGCGGTGATAGCTGCCCGGCGCTGCAGTAATTGGCGTTACCCAGATTGGGCTTGAGCATCCCCATATAGGTGTAAATCGGTTTGTCGGAAAGATTCACTGCCACGTTGTAGTTTTGATAGCAGTTTCGAGGATTGAAGAGAATCGCTTCGTTCATATCCTCTAAGCCGATCCATTGCTCTCGTTTTTTCTTAGGATAACAGTCCGTCCCGTAGGCACCCCCTGCGAGTAAAACCTTTTTCCCTGAAACAAGCTCCTCGATAACATGGGCTCCCCCATATCGAAACTTGCCCGGGTAGTTGTTGTTGCGAGGATCATCTCCCGGCAGGGCCGTGGCGCCAATGTAAACGTCCGCGGCGGCCAATCCTGCGTATATTGGTACGTCATTCAATGTCGCCCAACCCCCGCCCAGCTTCATCTTTTCTTTTTGTTGCTTAATGTTAAAAAAAGCTCCCGACGAGCACATGGGACTAAACGTTCCGGTCGTCACCACGTCAACTTCACGGGCGGCCTTTTTGATGCCCTTTTTTCGGGCAACATCAATGATCTCTTCGGCAGTAAACACCACCACTGATCCCGAACGAATCTTTTCATTTATTTCTTGAATAGTTTTTGCCACTTTTTCGCCTCCTGTCATTAGTGTGAAAGTAAAGGTATGCCCGTAATAATAGATGCGGCTCCTGAAGGAGCCCCGTCATTATCCATAAACACACCCCCTCCACGTCCTGGAAAGTAACAAGCGCTATTTTTTTCACCAAAAGAAACATCATCAAATCCATCCTCCCCAGCTACCCGTCCCGACAGCTAAGACACGGTAGCAATATGGTTGAGCCGGAGACCTACTCCATCTCAGGCAGGTGTGAAAAGAAAGTGCTGAATACCTCACACGAGCGGCATATTTTCATCTTTTCGTGCCAATTCTTTTGAACCTTACCTTCACAAATGGTGCCGTTAA
>JAKLQB010000327.1 GCA_022013615.1 Desulfobacterales bacterium
ACCCTTCATTGTCCGCAGACCAGGGATAACGTCGGTTTTGTTAATGCCGAGCTGCTTGACTTGATGAAAAGGGAGGCCTTTTTCATTAACGCGGCCCGTGGTGGATTGGTGAATGAAAATGCCCTAGCGCAGGCCCTGAACAATGGGAGTATTGCCGCTGCAGCAGTGGATGTCGTTTCCATTGAACCTATCCGGCCAGATAACCCTTTATTGAGCGCGCAAAACTGTTTGATCAGCCCTCACATTGCGTGGGCCACCCTTGGTGCCCGTCAGACGCTAATGGCAGAGACAATCAAGAATATCAAGGCATATATATCCGGAAATAGCATTAATGTTGTCAATACAGATCTCGTTAAGTGGTTAAGTAGTTGAGTTGGTAAGTTGTTGTCATAATGATCATATCCATTATTTGCTTGAAAATCTATAACATCCGGAAATAATAGAATATATTTTCCCATTCAACCATTTAACCACTCAACTACTCAGCAAGGCCTGTAGCACCAATTCTGTAATGTCCAATACATTAAGATCGGCCTTTTGCCTTCTAACCCTGGCCTTTATAGTACGGACACACTGCTGACACGAGGTTACCACTGTTTTGGCGCCGGTCCGCTGGATCTCCTCTATCTTTTTCTGGGCCACGGTTCCAGAAAGATTGGAATCGGCCATCTCAACATTGCCACCGCCTCCGCAGCACACACTCTGAGCCCGGTTATTTTCCAGCTCAACCAGGGTAAGGCCGGGAATAGCCTTTAGCACCTGCCTGGGGGCATCATAGACACCTCCATTTCTACCCAAATCACAAGGATCGTGGTAGGTGACCGTGGTTTTCAGTTCCCCCAGGTGGATTGTTCCATCACTTATCATCCTTTCAATAAACTGGGTATCATGAAGAAGCTCCAAGTTAGTATCATAGAACTCATTCCAGGTTCGATAACAGGAAGGACATGAAAAGACCACCGTTTTTGCCCCTAACGCCTTTACTTTCTCTAAGTTGTGGTCGATCATCTCTCTCATCCTTTCGGGAACACCTGCTCCAATCAGCGGGAACCCGCAACACCACTCCTCCCCTCCCAAAATCGTAAAATCCACATGGGCAGCATCCATGATGCGGACGAGGTTTTGGGGAATTGTTTGAACCATGGGGAAGAAGGAAGCGACACAGCCAACAAAATACACAACCTCTGCTCTCTCCTTCTCGTACATATGGTCGGGAAGGTCTTTTATATCATCCCTCCAATCGCCCCTCTCCTCATTGTCTTCGTTAGAAATATTGTGATTTTCAGCAAGTGATTGCACTACCTTTTCCATCATAGGGTGGGGCCCCATGTTTTTGGCGATTTCCGCCCTGACATTCACAAAAACCTTGTCGAGGTCCACCCCGCTTGGACATGTAACCGAGCATGCTCCGCAAAGAAGGCATCTTGCAAAGATATCGCGATAATGGTCGGTTAGATCCAGTACTCCCTGGCCATAGAACCTGGCCAACTGGATCTTGCCCCTTGGTGAATACTTTTCAAGGAGAAGCTCTTTGCAAACAGGGCACCTTGCCATACAGAGCCCGCATTTATTACATTGATTAAACTCGTCTGCGATATTATTCAGCGTCATTTTCATTCCTTGTTTTTTGACGGGATCAACAGGATTAACTGGATATTTTCCGGTATCCTGTTGATCTATTATCTTTGATCCTTCATTGTTGGTTTATTTCAATTTTTTCTCCAAAACCTGTCGGGCACATCGGTTTTTCAGTAACAACAAGGAAACTAACCAATATGAGTGAACTAAAGTTTTGGACCGAAATGTTTTTAATTTAGACACCACAAATCGCTTTGACCCCGCTGGACGGGGGATTTAAGTACTTCCTTTCTTGATTCACCGAATTAATTAAATATCATGTTCATCCTGTTATCCTGTCAAATTACTAAAGAAAACTGCCCGGATTCAGGATATTATTAGGGTCAAAGACCCTTTTTATTCCCCGCATAATGTCTATGGCGCTCTGGCTGAATTCCATTGACATAAATCTGTCCTTGGCAATGCCAATACCGTGTTCACCTGAAAGTGTGCCACCCATGGCAATAGTTGCTTCATAGAGCTCATCCAGGGCCTTGTCGATCCGAGCCATTTCCTCCTTGTCCTTGAGGTCGGTCATAATAAGAGGGTGGAGATTACCGTCCCCAGCATGGGCCAATACACCAATTCTTAACTTGTATTTGTCTGCAAGCTCTACGATCTTTCTGATAATTTCGGAGAGCCTCTTTACTGGTACGGTGGCATCCTCTACAATGCAATTGGGCCTTACACTTGCAACGGCACCAAATGCAGTCCTTCGTGCCTGCCATAGACTTTCAGCCTCCTCCGGGCTGCTGGCCCTTTGTACCTCAATGGCGCCCCTTTCTTTGCAGAATTTCTCAATCTTCTCCCCTTGTCCCTCAACCGATGACGCTTCACCATCTACCTCTATTAATAACAATGCCTCTGCTTCTTTGGAAAACTTTGCGCCGCCGAAGTTTGCGATCACATCAAGAACTACCCTGTCAATAAGCTCAAGAGTGGCGGGGACGATCCCGGAACCGATGATGGCCGAAACAGTCTTTGCGGCATCATCAAGATCGGAAAAAATGGCCTGAAGGGTAGCCTTTGCCGGAGGGAGAGGAACTAATCTAACCGTTATCTCAGTCATAATGCCCAGGGTACCTTCGGACCCACACATGAGCCCGGTGAGGTCATATCCGCTTACGCTTTTTAGTACTTTGCCTCCTGTCTTTATTACCTCCCCAGAAGGCAGCACCACTTCGAGGCCCAGAAGGTAATCCCTTGTCACGCCGTACTTTACCCCCCTTGGGCCACCCGCATTCAAGGCAACATTTCCACCAATGGTAGAGACAAACAGGCTGGCCGGGTCAGGTGGATACATCAGGTTGTACTGGGCCACCTCTTTCTGCAGGTCAGCATTCACCACACCGGGCTGCACAACAGCACACATGTTTTCAGGGTCGATCTCCAGGATCTTGTTCATGCGGTGGAAGGCTATAATAATACCCCCTCTCCTCGCCACTGAACTTCCACAAATATTAGTGCCGGCTCCGCGCGGTATGATGTTTACCTTTTCCCGGTTTGCCACACGCATGATCTTAGAGATTTCCTCCCTGCTACCAGGAACTACTATGGCATCCGGCATAAATTCCGGCAGAAAGCCATCATAGGAATAGGTGGCAAGATCCTCGGGCGTATCCAGAAACCACTCGTTGCCTACAATGGAGCGAAACTCATCAGCTATTGATGTTGAAATCATGAAAAACCTCCGTTAGATGGTCATTGTTTTGAATTAGCTGTAAAAGAGTATTTTTTCACACCAAACAAGAGCCACTTGCTCACATAACCGGACCAATCTGCCACGGCACGAACTCGTTGTCTCCAAAACCGAGAAACTCACTCCTTGTCTGTTTTCCCGAGGCGGTTTCCAGAATCAGTCGGAAAATGGCCTTACCCATCTCCTGGACAGTGGCCTGACCGTCCACAATGAGGCCGCAATTGACATCCATATCATCACTAAGCCGGCGATACATCTCTGTAT
>JAKLQB010000328.1 GCA_022013615.1 Desulfobacterales bacterium
AGGCCCCATTAACGGCCTGATCAGTGCATTTAGAAAGGAGGGTTGGCCGAACTGGTGAAGGATTTGACTGAGAAAAAGTAGAAGAAGTTAGGACACAGCATTATAGGGATCATTATTGACACACAAGGCAATTCATCTTATACTGCATTCCCAAAAAGAGTCAGTTTTTAGATCATTAGTGGTGGGGTGGAGCGAAGCGGATCTAATTTGATAACCACAAGGAGGCGCACATGTTTGAGCTGAAAAAGGGTATAGATATTCTCAACCATATCGGCGGAGTAAAGAGCGCTGAAGAGGTGGAGAAAGTATTTAGGGATTCAATGGATGATGACACTTTTCAAAAGATCCAAAGGATCAAGAATGAAGAAGCACGGTTGAAAATAGCCAATGCCATAATAATGGGCCAGCCTGACGATGTATTTGTAAATACAGGCACACCTGAAGATAAACAGTTTATCATCGATCTTTCCCTTAAAAAAGGTGAGGAAGCAAAGCTTGCCATCAAAGACCATACCATCCACTACGACCTTGCTGATGAACAGGGGCGGATCATTGACCGCACGTATTACATTGCCAATGATGACGAACGCGTAAGTGCACTTGCACAAAGGATCAGCAGAGATGATGCATACAAATATGTAAAGGAATATATGACAGGTATCATGAGGGGTATGACCCTTGTTGTCGGATTTTACTCACGCGGTCCGGTTGGAGCTGAACCAACTATTCCAGCTATTGAAGCTACTACTTCAGCATATGTCTGCCATAGTGCAGAAATACTCTATAGAAACTGTTTCAATGATTTTGATGATGAGGTCGAAAGGGTCGGTCATTTCTTCACCAATGTTCATAGTGAAGGCCCGAACCGTCCTGAAGACCTGCCAAATGCCCGTGTTTTTATGGACAGGGCTCATCAGACTACATACAGTACGCTCTGCACCTATGCCGGAAATACCCTTCTGATCAAGAAGGGGAACCATAGGTTTGCAGTTGACAGGGCAACATATTATAGACGTGAGAAGGAAATTTCCGAACATATGTTCATCACAGGCGTAAAGGGGCCGGGCGGCCGGATTACCTTCTTCGCTGGCGCTGCTCCAAGCGGATGCGGAAAAACCACAACGGCGATGACGGGTGACGAGTTTGTCAGTGATGATCTGGCCCAGATTTGGATAGCTGAAGACGGTTCAATAAGGAGCGTCAACCCTGAAAACGGTATTTTCGGCATCATAAGAGACGTGAGCTGGGATGACGATCCGATGATGCTCAAGCTCTTTCGCAATGAAAAGGCAGAGATCATCTTTTCCAATCTCCTGATCGATGAAAATAAAAAACCCCACTGGGAAGGCAGCGGAGAAGAGCCACCGAAAAAGGGATACAACTTTCAAGGTCAATGGGAAAAAGGCAAGACAGACAAAAACAATAAACCTGTACCCATATCCAATCCGAATGCCCGTTTCACCATCAGTTGCGACGTGCTTGACAACTACAGTGACAAAATAGAGGACCCGGCTGGTGTGGTTACAAAGGTATTTACATACAGCGGCCGAGACGGTGACACTATGCCTCCTGTATGGGTTGCAAAGAATCTCGATCACGGTGTGGTAATCGGTGCATCCCTCATATCACAGGCCACTGAAACAGAGGTGGGCGCTACCGGTGTCAAGCGTTCCCCCTGGGCTAATCAGCCTTTTATCCCTGGTGGCCTGGGGGATTATATGCATGCACAGTTTGATTTTTTCAACAGCGACAAGATCAAGGATGAATACCGTCCGATCCTGGCAGGGCTCAACTATTTCCTCACCCACGGTGCGCGCGGCGGAGAAGGAAACAAACTGCTTGGTGAAAAAAAGGATGTTCACGTGTGGATGGGCTGGCTTGAAAGGCGTGTACACAACGATGTCAGTGCGATCGCAACTCCGATTGGCCTGCTTCCAAAATATGAAGACCTCAAAGAATTGTTTAAGTCACTGATTGACAAAGAATATGACAGAGAACTGTATAACAGGCAGTTTTCACTTTACATCGACAATATCATCAATCGGATCGACCTCCAGGCCGATGCCTACAAAAAGGACGAAAATGTTCCTGACAAACTTTTTAAGATCTATGATGAGCAGAAAAAAGGGCTTCTTGCTCTCAAGGAGAAATACGGCAGTATCGTAACCCCTGAACAGCTTGAGGAAGCTACAGGTTAGCCATCTATATGAGCTAAGATCTTAAAATTACATGGTACCAGCCACTTAGCACGTGATGTCCCGCCGAGGCGGGACTGGCCTCTGGATACTTGTTGTAGCGAAGCGGAAATCCCGTCTTTAGCGGGAATGTAATAAGGAATGCTTTTTTGTATTATCCCCGCTGAAGACGGGATCTTCGACCAGCATCCAGCATCTCTACGCTATGAGCAATGCAGAAATTCTACCTCTATAAACTTATCGGTTTGAGGCGAAGCTACGCTATCTATTAATAATAAGATCAGGCCGGGTTCTTTTGTTCAAACCCTAACCCGGACAAGCTGGAATTGACTATTGACAATTCCGTAAAAAGTCGGAAAACACCATTTCTCGTCATTCCGGCGAAGGCCGGAAGCCAGTTATATCAAATGGTTCCAGTTTGTCTGGACTCCGGTTTTCACCGGAGTGACAACTTTTTACGAGACCATCAATATTCAATCGAAAATATTCAATCATTTGAAGATAGTGAAAATAGCCCAATACAATTTTTTGCCACAAAATGCACAGAAATAATTCCTAAGGTATTAAGTGTTGAGTCTTTGGTCCCAATCAAATTCTCGGGCCGTTACCGTATGTTCCATTCGCTGGATACGACGATCTAAATTATCATATCTCCGTTTCAGGCGGTCAGTTGCCCCTTTTCGTGAATAAACATAACTATCGTAAAACTCCTGTTGATCCTCAGTCTGGATGGGTATTACCGGCTCTGGTTTCATCAACAGTGCTGCAATGAAATACAGCGCCGCAATAGGCCAGAACCCACTGAAAAG
>JAKLQB010000329.1 GCA_022013615.1 Desulfobacterales bacterium
GCTCGTCCACGGAGGGTTTCTTGTCGGTCAATGGGGACTCCTTTCCCTGATATATTCTTCTGGTGTGCCTCGCCGAACGTAGAGTTAAGCGGCCTGCTCGGTTTTTTGCGCAGGTCCGCTTGAACGCCGGGTTAGACGTTGATCTTTCGCCACGAAGGTGGTGGATTGTTGATAAGACGGTCGACATCCTTGGTTGCTTTTGGTAGATCCTTTTTATAGCACCATTCGACATGTATTTTACCTGGAGGAACAATACCGCACACAAGAATGATCCGCTGATCGGCAGGATACCGACAGTTCTTCTCCTGTTCGACCCTGGAAATCAATTCATCGAGATCACGAGATATTAATTCGCGCCAGAGTTTAGGCCTGGATTTCTCGAACTTGGTAAGCACTTTTTGAAAGTCTGGGGAGGGATGGCCAAGGGTGCGGTTCCAACCTACTTGTGCCACAAGCAACGCCGCATGTGCTGCCTCCGATGAAGGTGTTTTATCGGGTGCCAGCAACAGCACTTCTGCCAAGTTCTTGAGGATTTCAGATAATTTTTGTTCAGTATTCATTAGTATGATCTCGGAATAACGCGGTTCGGCGGCGGTCAGCGGCAGACAGGGCAACACTGACTTGGGTTAAATATGATTACAGTCTATTTTCACTGAAATATGGTAGTGGCCCGGCCCTGGCTGTCAACTGAACTGCCTGGTTATCTCAAGTTCTATTATTGGTATTTGCCTTCTTGCGATAATATACAAAAGGCATTCCTACCAACATAGAAACAATGAATGATATTAGTAAGGTGCTAACAAAAGCTATTAAGAAAAATGGATCTAAGTACCCAAAGACAAAGAATCCAATTATTTGAAATAATAACGATGCAGAAAATGAAGCCAAAATTGAAGAAACAAAAAAATTTCTGAGCTTATAATGAAAAGAAAGAGCTGAAATCAAGCTCAATATAGCAAATACGATTATGCCTATATATTCTTTTTCCATTGAATCACTTTTATCGAGATAACAATTATTATTACGAAAATATTCTAAATAACGTTAATAAATTAAAATTATCTCGAATCTTTATTAATTATGTTAAAATACTGGAAATATGATTTCTTTAAAGGTATTTTAACTTCTATTGTCATTTCAAACGTATTAATCTATCTGCTGAAAATATAGAAATATATTTTATATAAGTTTAGAAAAGCAATTTTACCTGAATCTATACAGTATAATTATTCAAAAATCAAGTTATTATACCATGAACAAGCAGCCTAAGCTGTTGAGATATCAACACGATAATCAATATTTCGTTTTTCAAAGTGCTTCATGATCAACTCAAAACATCCTTCTGCAGCGCCAATGTACTCAGGGGGGCAAATTCCTTTCATGGTGAACTGATTTTCAAGAACCAATCGGGCCACTGCTGTGCATGTATAGCCCGTAGTACGTGCCATGGATGAGGTACCACTATTCCTTTCAAATCTGTCAAATAGAGAATAAGAATATTTCTTGTCTTTATCGTTTTCTTTTCCTTCTATTAAAACACGCATTACAGTAAATTCTTCCTCATCTTTTGCCAGTTTCCATTTTGGAAATAGTAGTTTTGCTGTCACATCGATTGGGCGAACAGTGACGCCACTTACCTCCACTGGGTTTTCAGCGAAAAATCCGGTACCCCGCAACGCATTCATAAACCTGGCATGTCCTGGATACCGCATGGTTTTTTCTTTCATGTTGGGCACTGGCATAGTTTTAAGTAAAGTTCGCAGGCCATCGGTATTGAAGGCTTCCAGGGTGCCAATGCCTTCAAATTCGAGTAATTCAGCCTCGGACAAAGCAGGTTTAACTATTAGTTTGCCGTTTTCCATTATTCGCGCAGGGCGTGTGTATTCCGCGATGACATCTATGGGTGAAAAAGGGGCCTTATATTCATATGGCAGGGTCCGGACGACAGGTAATCCGCCTACATAGCATTCAAAGCGCTCTACGTTCATTTTTTCATTATGATACCCCAAGATGATGTTGCTCATTCCCGGCGCAACGCCGCAATCAACAACTGCTGTAACATCATGTTCTTTTGCCAGTTTATTTCACCGCAGCGACGCTGAGTCCGCAGAGAAGATATATTTTCTCCCGCCAGGGCGGGACGGGGAGGGCAGGCCAAAATCCGCAATCCAAAATCAAAAATCTAGCGAGTCACATCCTGCAAGGTCTCTTCAAAGATAGATAAGCACACATCTATCTCCTCTTTGGATACTGTGAGTGCCGGACAAAAGCGGATCGTATTCTCGCCACATCCAAGGAGTAATAGTCCCTTTGCAAAGGCCTTTTGGATCAACTCATTGCGCCAGTCGCCGGCCCTTTCTTTTGTCTCACGATCCTTAACCAGCTCAACGCCAACCATCAGACCCTTGCCGCGTACATCGCCCATGCACTCTATTGATTTTTGCAATTCTCCTAGTCTTGTTATTAAATACTGGCCTTGGATTTCAGCATTTTCCATCAGCTCAGATTCGAGCAACTCGATAGTGGCCAGGGCAGCGCTGCAGGAGACAGGGTTGCCTCCGAAGGTGGACGCATGGGAGCCTGCCTCCCAGACCATAATGTCAGACTTGGCCACCATAGCGCCGAGCGGCATGCCTGATGCGATACCCTTTGCCAGGGCAATTATGTCCGGTACTACTCCGAAGTGCTCCATAGCGAACATCTTGCCAGTGCGGCCCATACCAGACTGTACCTCATCGGCCACATAGAGAATTCCGTACTTTTTGGCTA
>JAKLQB010000330.1 GCA_022013615.1 Desulfobacterales bacterium
AGAATTCGCTGGCATGCAGTCAACATGCTCTGACGCTACCGTTGTTCCTCTTATCACGAACCGGCCGAACTTCACCGTACAATGTGTTAAATCTAGGATGCAGTGTGAATGTGGCGACTGGGAGATGCTAGCTGGAATCCCGGGGACAAAATTTGAAGAGGTTGTAACAGGTGTAGAGAAGACAGAGGGCAAGTATTGAGAAAAGCAAAGGAGGGGCAAGAGGACCAGGCCAAAGCGATGCCTGAGTTTATGGAGTATTGATCAAATGCATGGAAAGGTGGTCAGAACGCTACCTTTCCACGCAGCTGTTCTCGACAAACACAAAAAAGGAGGTCAGAAAATGGCCGACAAAACAAAAATGGTGCTTTCAAAAATGAAAAAGGCAGGAAAACCGGTAAGACCCGGAGATATAGTGAAGATGACCGGTTTGGACAAAGATGAGGTCTCTAAGATTTTAAGTGAATTAAAAAAGAGTGGAAAGATCACATCCCCAAAAAGATGCTTTTACGAACCTAGTTAGCTAATGGTTCCGATAGATGAAGAAGTGTGTCATCTTTTGCATCGCTCGGAAGGGGCCAAAAAAGCGTCCATCATAGAACTTTTCATTTACTTTTCAACCTGGATGGATAAACTAGAGGAGTTAAGCGTCTCAATTCACTCAAGATAAAACAGAATGAGAAACAACTATACCCTCGACCTTGATAGGTTCCAATTCCGTGGCATTCATCCAAAGATTTCCATAGGCACTGCCAGCGACCGGTATGCAGGTTGGCTCGGACAGATATACACCAAGGAACGCTATCGAGATCGGACCAGTCACCGCAGAAATACTGTCGGCGGGAAATCCTTCCTTGAAGAAGTGCTCGCTGTTGACAGCGTTGAAGAATATTTCGAGCATTTTCGGGTCCTGGAAATTGACTATACTTTCTACAGCCCGCTGCTAGACAAGAATAGGAAGCCTACCCAGAATTATCACGTGCTTCGCAGGTATCGTCGATACTTGAAAGACAGGGATCACCTCATGCTTAAGATACCTCAGTTGATTTCGGCTCACAAACTGCGCCGAGGAGGGAAGTATCTTGAAAATGAGGACTATCTGAACCCTGAAATCTTCATAAACCAGTTCTATGAGCCTGCTGTGAAACTACTCGGCCCTACTCTATCCGGGTTCATCTTCGAGCAAGATTATCAGCGCAGGCAGGATCGTGCCCCAGTTACGCAGATGGCTGAGGCGCTGGATGCCTTCTTTGAGTCCATCCCCAAGGATAACCGCTACCACATCGAGCTGCGCACGGAATCTTACCTGAGCAATCAGGTTTTTCACGTTTTGGAAAAGCACGGCGTGGGCCAGGTGCTGTCTCACTGGACCTGGCTTCCCCCGCTGCGGAAGCAGTTCGCCAAGACAGGCAGCAGGTTTTTCAATTCTGGGAGGCAGTGTGTAGTGCGTCTTATGACGCCGATTGGAATGCGCTATGAAGCGGCCTATGCCAAGGCACATCCTTTCGACAAGCTCGTTGAGGGAATGCTGCAGCCCGAGATGGTCGAACAGACGGCAGCCCTGATGTGGACTGGGATTAAGGAAAATGTTCAGATGAACGTCATGATTAACAATCGAGCGGGGGGCAATGCTCCCATAATTGCACGGCGTATTACAGAGCGATATATAGAAACATATGGTATCGTCAGAGAAACAACTCGTAGCGGCAGGTATCACCGTTAATCCAGAACTTATCCAATCCTGCATCATGACCAAACAATAAGGCCCCCAAATTGGGGGCCTTATTACGAGTAAAGCAGTTACAGGGTGGCCTTGTACTTGGGAGCGGGTTTGAAGCTGACGGTCTTGCTCGCTTTTATCATCATGGTTTCTCCGGTTTGCGGATTGCGCCCTTTACGGGCCTTGCGCTCTTTCACGCTGAATGTGCCGAAGCCAGGGACAATGAAACGTCCGTTCTTTTTGATGGATATGGCTAGGATCGCAAACAGGCTGTCAAACAAATCGTTGGCGACCTGTCAAATCGACGAAAAAATATCGCTACGCGCACCCTATACATGTATCACCAACATCACTTCTTTAAGTTATTATAGCCGCACCTATCATCTACAATCCCGCCACTGACTAAGTCCTCAATTCTCAATTCCCCAAATTTACAGTTTTGACCAGATACCTGGAAACCTCGGAACGCTCCGCGAACCGGACAAGTCCGTCCAAATCCAAATCAAAGGACAAAAAGGAGGTTAAACTCATGGCATATACACCAGAACTATCCCAAATAGGAAGTGCCTCTTTGCGCAGGCTCGCATGGCATTTACAAAAACCCATGACCAAATCGTTGGAAATGCTCATTGAAATGACCGCAACGAAAATGGCAGAGTTGAGACCTGGGATGGTCTGTAATCAGTGTAAAGATGACAGAATTTGTGAGGTTTGTCCGTTCAGTAACGGTCAGATGAATGAGCACACAGATTAAGACCAACAGTTAAGGAAGGTAATAGCAGAACAGAACCCATCCAGTGGCCCGGCAGGTATTACTTAAAGGGAAAACTTCTGCTGAGAATGTCAGGATTTCATTGTGGTTTTAGAGAGTTATAGTCAATTTTCAGTAAATGACCTGCTACCTGCAAACTTCTGGACAACGTTGTCCAAAACGGATTAGAGGTCAATCAGTTAGAACTGAAAGGATATTGAGACGGTGAGGAAAAGGGGTAGTGAGATGGCGCTACATGCATGTCGGCGCTCCTGAAAACAGGATTAAAAGGTTCCCAATGGAACTTGTCCTGACGCCTCGGGACGAAGACATGAACCCGATACTTGGACTCGGTAGTCACCATCTCACCAAGTGTTCTTTTATCACATCTTGATCTCGCTCTGCAACTCATTTTCTAAAATTCTTCCAAATTTCAAATCTGGCGGTAGGTAAAAAACGAATAGTATGACAAGGGCCTATCAATGAAAATTGATCCTGGCGCAAATATGAGAGCCTGGCGGTATGCCTGGCCAAGTGAGCGGTATCAAATCCAATTACCCCCAGATTCCCCCTACCTGTTGATTCAATTCTTTCAGCCATACCAGTCAGGCATCTCCATCCAGCCAATATGAGTTGGCGTGGTAGTAGTATAAAAAATATAGGTATAGGACCATATCGCTACCCGTACCTGTCTGTCCTTGTACCGATACTGCCCCATCCCTCTACGCCTACACCTATATCTACATTACTATTTTATTATACCTACCCGGCCATAACATTGCTCACAAGTAAGAAATTCACACTAAGACCGTCCCGGACCGCCCAAGGTTATCGCTCACAATAAATCGTGCGTTTATAGAGGTTTGGACGATGTGGACGGTCTGGACGATGACTTTCAACTCTTCAGAAAAAGGAGGTGATAAATTCCATTTGTCCCGTTTTTCCACCAATAACAAATCCCACCTTTAGTAACGCCGGCAGTTAGTCCAATAAACACACGTGCACGTGTCTCCACCCAGTAACCCTTAACCAACAGGCAAAAGTTAAGAATAACGATTTTCCGAGGCGCAGGTCATTCATTTGGCTTGCGCCTTTTTTATGGAGGCACACATGACACATCAAGAATTGAACCGTTTGTACGAGGAAAGAATGAATCACTTGTCTCCCTATATCAGAACCATCCCTGATGATGACATGGCCCAGGAGGCGAAAATAGGCATTTTCCAGGCATTGAAGAAGGACCCAGGTGCCAACGATACATATCTGAAACAAGGCGCAAGATGGCAGATGATCAACTCGTCAAGAAGAGGGAAATCTGTGGATAATGGCTGGAAAAGGGGCCAGGTTAAGATACTTCATTACGCCACCGCTGAAGCAGATGGGGTATTTTCTTTCATTTTTAAGAACAGGATGAATATCCCATTGGATGAGCTGGTAATTGATAAGATTACCACGGAAGGATTTTTTGATACCTTGACAGAAATCGAACGGATGATTGTTAATTACAAGTTAGATGGATTGCCTAACAGAAAAATTGAATTTAGGCTAAACATATCACACAGTAGGTTCAAAAAAATCAGAAAAGAAATACGGTTCAAGATAAAATTGGCTTTTGCAGATTAAGGAAATCATGCATGGACATCGGAACAGGGCAAGATGTGGCCGCCCCTGAAACATCCCTCCCTTGAAGCAATGGCCTCATTCCATTCTCATCTGTCCTCATCAGAAGGCACCTTACACTCCGACGAAAAGTAAGTTTTCGTCTCCGCATAAGGTCGATCAATAAAAAACCAAAAAAGGAGGTAATTCATCATGCCTGCCATAGGTTATGTGCGTGTTTCGACAGAAGACCAGGCCAAGGAAGGAGTGAGCCTGGACAATCAGAAATCGAAGATAGAGGCATACTGCCATTTAAAGGACTTAGACCTTTCAGAAATAGTCGAGGATGCCGGTATTTCTGCGAAGAATTTGAAGAGGCCAGGCGTTCAAAGAGTTCTCAACCTGGCTCGTAAAAAACAGGTCGATGCCATAGTCGTCT
>JAKLQB010000331.1 GCA_022013615.1 Desulfobacterales bacterium
TATATCAGAAAAATCCCCCTCAATCCCCCTTTGCAAAAGGGGGAAGGTTAGGAATACCCAGATTTATTGAGATGTTATAAAATTTAAGGTTCTATAATTGATAGGAATTCCCCAGGTTCCCCGCTTGTATAAGCGGAAAGCCCGGGGAGGAGGGTAAATTTACCGTGCCTAAGGAAAATATTCGGGTTAAGGTATTACTTCGCAATGATTCGATCATAGATATCTGCGGTTTTCTTGGCAGAATCTTCGGCCCTGGATGCTGAACTCTCAGCAGCCCTGGCAGCCTTCTTAGCCTGTAGAGCGGAAGTTTCCGCCCTGGATGCCGCTGCCTCGGCCCTCTGGGCATTCGCCGCTGCCTCGGCGCTGTACCTGGATGAATCCTCGACAGCTTCTTTAGCACCCTGGCACTCCTTCAAGGCCTGCTCCACTTTCTCTGAGTTTAACTGAATTTTTTCTTCAAGCGCCTGGATCCGGGGACTGGTTGCACATCCCAAAAAATTGATCAAAAAAAACAACGCTATTGAAAAACCTATTACCAAACGTCCATTTCTAAACATACGCATTGTGCCGCCTCCATAATTTAGTTTAACGTAAATTCCACAGCTCGTTGGAAAAAAAGGGCTTAAGGCGTAAGGCTCAGGGCACAAGGTAAGAGATATTGGATTTGCTTTGCTCTATGCTCTTTGCCCTATGCAATATTTCCCGCTATTCCAGTTTTCCAATCCCGCCATGGCCGGATTCCATTAATCACTTTTAGCAAAAAGCACTTTTTTAAGCATCAAGAAATGGCAGTTTGCTATCCAGATTGCCCATAATATGTCCGATGGATGATTTGCCGTGGGCATGAAGTTCCCTAAACTCTTCGTTGATGCGGTGAATATAACTCATGGCAATAAATGGAAATCCCTCTTCATGCTTTGTCAAGATTACGTTAAAGGGATTTTCGGTCTCTATGTGGCTGTATCCTTCCAGCAAATCTTCCTTGTATTTCTCATAAAACCCCTTTGTGCACATCACAAAAAAAGACTGGCTGGTTTCTAATGTGGGGAACCTATCACGGTCCAGTTTCAGGGTCATAAAAAACATGCAGGATAAGTTCGATGATGCGGATGATCCTAACGGATTCATCTATGGCCTTCGGTTAACGGCTGAGTTTTAGTATACAACCTACAAAAAAGATACCCTAATTGAGCAACGCTCAATTAGGGTGATACAGTTCATGCATCCTTCAGTTCCGCGCGACTCAACCCATCTTACAACGAGCGTTAATAATCTAACCACACAGGTTGAAATTTCTTGCTTGATTTTCCGGGCACTTTCCTTGTATTTTTGAGCCACCGTAAAAAGAGTTACTTGTCTTCGAAGCGCCAAAGGTTCCTCTCCGGATGTTCATGAACTCTGTTAAGGGCCAAGGATATCATAGCTTAGATGAAATTCAGTGTTTCAGTACTATCAATCTTTCTTCTCTTTTCCCTGCCAGGCAAAGCACTTAGCCACCCCCATGTCTTCATTTACAATTCTATCAAAGTCGTCTTCGATAAAAAAGGCCTGGTAGGGTTTAGAGTCAAGTGGGTTTTTGATGAAATGTTCAGCAATATGCTCATCTATGATTTTGACAAGAACGGAAACGGAAGCTTTGAGCCTTCTGAAATAAGGGATATAAAAAATGGAGCATTTTCAAATCTAAAGAACTTTGATTACTTCACTCATATTATGATTAATGGAAAGCCGTTTAAAGTGAAATTCGTTAAAGACTTTTCCGCCAAAATTAAAGGCGATGCCCTAACCTATCGGTTTTTTGTACCATGTCATGTTCTGGCCCTTTCAACATTTAAGGAAATTAAGATATCCATATATGACATCAGTTTCTATTGCAGCGTCTTCTTGACAAAAAAACCGATCGATTTTGAAAACGCGTCACCCTATGAATTTCACTATCGAATTGGAAAAAATAAAAAGGAAGCCTATTATTATGGACAAGTCTATCCTGAAGATATTACACTTAGGTTCCGGCTGAAAAATGGATAAGATATTTGCGGTTATTCTAATACTTCTACCTCTACTTTGCGAAACGCTTCCGGCAAGCGCTCAGAATCCCTTCCTTTCTAAAGAAAGCCCCCAGCAGGTCTCACAGGCTCCATCGCTTCCAAATCCATTTCTAAACAAAATCACCATCTGGCAGCAGATGCTCAAGCAGAGAATGACCATCTTAACAAAAAAAGCAAAAGAGACAGGCAGTCTCCGACCCCTGTTCTCCCTGCTCATTATTGCCTTTGCCTACGGTGTCATACACGCTGCCGGCCCTGGTCATGGTAAGGCAGTGGCCGCGTCTTACTTAATCTCTTACGGCAGGAAACTAAGTGACGGAATTATTATCGGCAATCTGATAGCGCTCTTCCATGGCCTATCAGGGGTGGGTTTAGTATTGGCCATTCATTTTGTTCTCAAAATAGGCGTGTCAGGACCTCTTGAGAGCATGACCAGGACAACCCAGCTTGTAAGCTACGGTCTTATCGTATTATTGGGAGCAGGCTTGCTCATAAGGAGCCTCATTTTGTGGCGCCGGCGCAAGAGTTCGGAGAATGCGGATATTGACGTTTCATCAGACAAACCACATCGCTACCCTCTGGCAATGGCCCTTACTGTGGGCATGGTACCGTGTCCGGGAGTTGTATTGGTAATGCTCTTCTGCCTTTCTTTGAACTTGATAGGATTAGGGCTGCTCCTGGCCTTTTCAGTGAGTCTGGGCATGGCAGTAACTATTTCGGCGGTTGGGGTTGCGACGCTTGCGGGCAAGAGCTTGGCGTTGGGGGCCCTGGAAAGTCGTCGCAGTCTGGCAGAGACCATCGAACGTATCCTGGAAACCGCAGCCGCCCTCATAATAATGACTTTAGGCCTAGTTTTTCTCTCTGCAACCCTCTGATCCCGAGAAATAACAAATATTTCAGGCGGGATTACAGGCCCGCCCTCCCCGTCCCGAGACCGGGACGGGATCGGGAGGCGCGACTTGCGGATAGCATGCTTTGATCGCTGCGGTATTTCCAAATTTGGGCCATAGACGCCGGCCCCTTAAATCCAGATCTTGGCCAGGGATTGACTTGCTTTTATAAAAAAGGAAATAAAAAATCTTGTGTAACCACGCCTGTCGGAGCGGAGCGTAGATCCCGCTGCCGGGGCCCCGCGGAACGCGGGGTTATCCTGTCTATAAATAGATCCGTAACGCTCATTCATCTTTCAGCAGTATTGGCAGCCTTGCCAATACTGCGACCACTTTTCCGGATAATCGTGCAATACCCTGATTCATATAACCTGCGGTGTCGCGATATGTGCGGGACAATTGGTTGTCTGGAACAATCCCCATTCCCACCTCGTTGCTCACAACAATTACAGCGCCGCGAATGTCCGTCAATTGTCGTGCCAGGTTTTCTATGGCTTTATCGATTGCTTCCTGGTCCTCCCCATGTTCCATGTACAGATTGTTGAGCCAGAGGGTTAAGCAGTCAAGCAAAATGACCGTGTCTTCGCTGTCCAGAGAGCCAATTGTTTCGGCTACTCTAAGAGGTTCCTCTATTGTACGCCAGCCACTGCCACGTTCAGCCTGATGACGCCTGATACGCTCTTCCATTTCCTTATCAAATGCCTGGGCCGTGGCCAGAAAAATCCGTTTCTTGTTCAAGGAGTTGCACACATCCATTGCAAAACTGCTCTTTCCACTTTTTGCACCGCCTAAAACCAGCATACATCCTTGTACGAATTCCGTCTTCAACATAGTTCTTCTTTAGCCTCCTGTTCTGTTATTTACCTCGCTATAGTGACGGAATTGAATCTAACCGCACAGGTCGAAAAATTGCAAACTTTTAATTTATAGAGATCTCGTTAAGTTACTAATTTTAGGGATTAATATTGACATATTGTTTTTTACGCATATAATATACGTAAATATAAGAAAAAGGGAGAAACATGAAGACTGCAACAGTTGGAGAAATCCAGAAAAACTTTGCCTCGGTTCTTAGAAACATTGATAATGGTGAAGAAATAACCATTACAAAAAGAGGTAAACCGGTAGCCAGGATAATATCGTTAGGCCCGAAAAATAAAATTGAGTGGCCTGATTTCTATAATGAAGCTGTTGAACTAAAGGGCAAACCGGTAAGCGAAATAGTTATTGAAGGCAGGGAGGATAGATTTTAAGTGATCTACGTCGATACCAGTATGATCGTAAAACTCTATGTCAAAGAAAAACATTCCCTTAATGCCTCAAATTGGCTTAAAGAGAACAATGAAGCTATTCCTATAACTACTTTTCATGAATTAGAGTTTAACAATGCTATCAAGCTGAAAGAATTTGGGACCGAAATTACCACAGATCAAACCCATCTTGTCATGGCAAGATTCGCTGAACATGAAAGCAAGGGGATTTTTTATCGCCCGCAAATAGACTGGACTGACATATTCAAATATGCCGTTGATTTATCAAAAAACCACACCGGAAAAACAGGTTCAAGGACATTGGATATTTTGCATGTCGCCTCAGCTTTATCAATTAAAGCTGATGGGTTTCTTACTTTCGACGACAGGCAGTCCAAATTAGCTTATCTCGCTGGGCTAAAGATTGAATATTGCACTGAGGCCTGACCCGGATAAACCGGAAAAGGGCCTAATAGTACAGTGACTTGCGCTTTTTCTCCCGTTTTCCCAGTACCAGACCGATAAACAGGCCAATGAGTAAAACCGCGGCACCTGTAGCAAACCATCTGTTCCGTTGGGAAGACTTCAAGCGCTCATTTTCAGAGGTCAAGTTCTTAGCGGTGTTTTGGATGGTCTCCAGTTTTGTCCTTGTTGTCTCATACTCTTCTTTGAGGTTTAGATACTCGCTGGCGCCCTGCTTTAGTGATTCATACTTGCTTTGAAGGTTTTTAAGGGCCTCGGAGGTCTTTTTGAGTTCCCCGGTGAGTCTCTGTCCTAGCTGGGTTGCATCCCCCTGTTCACTCTGGATACTGGCCAATTTATCTTTAATACGATCATTTTCGGCCTTAAGATTGGTGGCCTGTAATTCCCAGGGCAGACGGTCAATGAGATAGCGACTCAGGACCCACCCCTCCACAGTGCCCTGCCCACGGTCTAAGAGGCGAACATGGGCCCAGTTCTCCTGAGAATCCATGACCTCAACTGCCTCTCCCGAATTAGGCATTGCAATGACCTTGTTCTCGCTACTGGGGCCAGTCCGCAGCGTAATTTTGAAAGAATCGGTCACATAGGCCCTGTCGGCCCAACTCAATTGTCCCATCAGGCACAATCCCAAAGTGATAAACAGAATAAATCGAAGTTTTTTCATATCATCCTTGCCCTTGTTTTGGTTATCAGTTTTTTATTCTTCTAAACATTAACATACTCGCTCCATTATGTCAAAACCCCATCAGCAATTCTCATTATGACCCTTAGGCCTTACTAATGCAGGTCCGTGGGGTCTCTTTTTAAAGGCCGCAAGAAAAATTCTTCCACAACTTGTCGAACGCCCCCGTGGCTTTGAATAAATGCTCCGAGCAGGCAGAGAAGGCGTCAGTTGCAACGGAGACTCTCCTTTGGGGCTGTCCTATAACGAATTTCAAGGCTACACTGCCGTTCAATAGAATGAAATAAGCATTTGCGGCCTTTAAAAAGAGACCCCGCGGTCCTGCCAGATGAAAGCCATAATTAGAATTGCTGAATCTCAAATGGCAATTTTATCAAACCGTTCTTTTAACCGCTCAAACCTTGTCGTGACCTCCCTCTGATATACCTGGATATCTTCCTGTGTCAAGTGTTTGAATCTTCCCTGGGAACGCAAATAATTATTAACCGGTTCAACCTCATCCAGAATAACGGTCTGCCTGAAAATTTCACTGTTTTTCACCTCATAGAGGGGAAATATATTGGAAAGCACTGCCAGTCTCATGATTTCGATAGACATATTTTCCGGGGTCTTCCACCCTGGCGGACAGGCGGAAAGGATATGAATATACCGCATGCCTTTCATAGATCGTGCCTTTTTGAACTTGGCAATCAAATCATGGGGATAAGCAGCCGTGGCAGTGGCAATATAAGGGATTCTGTGAGCAACCATTATTTCATCCATATCCTTTTTTGGCTCTGATTTGGGAGCCTTAACCGGTGTGGTCGAGGTCCAGGCTCCCCGCGGTGTACCTCCGGAGCGCTGAACACCTGTATTCATATAGGCCTCGTTGTCATAACACACATAGATAACATCCTCATTTCTCTCCGCGGCACCGGAAAGGGCCTGGATACCAATATCATAGGTCCCCCCATCGCCAGCCCAGCCCACAACACAGACATCCTCCATACCCCTTCTTCTGTAAGCAGCCTTGAGACCTGAGATGACCGCCCCGGTAGTCATAAATGCGGTATTGAAAAAAGGAACCTCCATGGCCGTTTGAGGCCAGGCACCGGGAATAATGCCCCAACAGCAAGCTGGCACTACAAGAGCTGTCGGTTTCCCAAGGCCTTTTAGGGCCAGACGCATGGATAGGGATGCTCCGCAACCAGCGCATGCCACATGACCAGCAGTCATATACTCATCTTCGGGAATCTCCATATTATCGAATCTCTGATTGAGACTATACATGTCTGACTCCTATCCACATATCAATATCGTCTGGTCTATGGCTTTCAAGGGTCTTGTAGTAGATTTCTTTAATGGTCTTTACGCTTATGTCACACCCGCCAATACCGGCTATGTACCCATAGACCATTGGCCTTTCCTGGTCAGAAAGCTCGCAGAGGACACTTCTTAATTCCTGGGCCCATATTCCCTGGGCACCAGGGGAGAAGTTTCTGTCAATCACCGCCACCTTTTTCTTTCCCTTCAGTGCCCCCATGATCTCCTCACCTGGGAATGGTCGAAAGGTTTTAATCTTTACCAGCCCTGCCCTTTCCCCTTCAGCTCGGAGTGCCTCAACGGCCACCCTGGCCGTTGAGGCAGCGGTTCCTGTGCAGACAACCAAA
>JAKLQB010000332.1 GCA_022013615.1 Desulfobacterales bacterium
CTCAGGTGAGAGATAATGTCCATTATTTCTTTTCGGTAGGGCTTTGGAGCACCCACATAACCCCATCCTTTTTGCGCCTGGTAGAGGCCGTCATAAGCTGTGTCATGGTAGGATCTCATGAGATGAGGGATGTTCCTTTCAGTGAGAATCGAATCCAATAACTGGGCTTCAATATTATTTTCGAGAATAGCAACTTTTGTGTAATTTTCCATACTTGTCATGTCTTTTTGCAAAAAAACCAGATCCTTCTAACCAGCGATCAGTTACTTTTCTTTTAAAAGCGTCCAGAGAATGACAGCCGCAAGGATCATGGCCAGGCAAAGCATCTGGCCCATGGAGAACATACCCCATAAAAGACCGATATGCGGATCAGGTTGTCGAAAAAATTCTGCCAGAAAGCGAAATATACCATAACCGGCAAGAAACAGGCAAAGCATGGCCCCCGGGCGAAGCCGCATGCCCTTGAGTCCCCAGAGGATGATAAATAGCAACACGCCTTCAAGGCCTGCTTCGTAAAGCTGGGAAGGGTGCCGGGGTAGCGTACCTCCCGTGGGAAAGACCATAGCCCAGGGTACAGAACTGGGCCGACCGTAGAGTTCACCATTGATAAAATTCCCCAGCCTTCCCAGGCCGAGGGCAATGGGAGCAGTCACAATGACCGTGTCTGCCACCTCCCAAACCGGTAGTTGGCGTGTACGGCAAAACAGGATGCCCGCAAGCACAGCGCCAATGAGCCCCCCGTGAAAAGACATGCCGCCATGCCAGACAGCAATGATCTCCAATGGGTGTTCCAGATAGTACCCGAAATCGGGAAACTGATAGAAAAGCACGTACCCGAGGCGAGCGCCTATTATAAGGCCAATGGCACAATAGAAAATCAAATCCTGAAGCAATCTTCCTTGTAGACCGAGACGGCGAGCGCGTGGCTGCACTTTGATAAGGAAGTAGGACGCGAGAAAGCCCAGCACGTACATTAGTCCATACCACCGGAGTTTGAACGGGCCGATCTCAATAATATTCGGATTTATCCTGGGAAAAGGTATCATAACACTGGTTCTTTGTAATTGGGCATGGTTTTAAATGTAATCATGGATAATGTTATAATTGATGGTATCGTAAAAAGTCAAATTTTACAGCATTATTCAGGACGAAACGATCTACCCAAGGCCGCCGGTGCAGCGCCGCTCAGCAGGTTCACAATGCGGCCAAGCACTGGCGTCGCCTTGCCTTTGGTATAGCCGTGTCCCTGCTGGGCCACGTTCACTAATACAAGGGCAAGGATCATTAGAGGAAACGGCGCAACCTGAAAGACCTGGGCTGGTACAGATGGCCACCACCCCTGGAAATGAATGCCCATTACCTGGAGGAAGGCAAACAGGTAAGCGCCTAAAGCGGCCTTCACCGGGTGCCACCCACCGAAAATGACGATGGCAAGGGCGATCCATCCGGTTCCCTCTGCCCCCTGAGGTCGACCCCATCCAGGTTTGTTGCACAGTGAAAAGGTGGCCCCTGCCAGACCTACCAGTAGGCCACCTGCAATAGTATGCCACATCTGGATTCTCCGCGTATTGATGCCCCTGGCGTAAGCGGCATGGGGGTGTTCACCTACAGCCCTCAGGCAAAGCCCGCTTGGAGTCCGGTAAAGGTACCACCAGCACGCTCCTATCGCAAGGATGCTAATATATACCGGGGTACTGTGCTGGAAAAAAACCGGCCCTAACAGGGGAATTTTATGGAGAAACGGAATAGGCCAGGGGCTTACCATGGGACCGTAAAGCCGGGCATAAGGGTTTCCGAAAAAATAAGCCAGATCCCTGGCAGTGAGTGTCAGGACAAATCCCACTGCTACCTGTGACTGACCCAGGTAAACGCTAAAAACGCCCACTATCGCGGCCACGAGTCCACCTGCCGCTGCACCCGCCATAAAACCCAGCACAAGATTGTGGCTCTGATATGCGACCGCAAAGGCAACCATGGCGCTCAAAAGGATAGAGCCGTCCATGGAGAGATTGATTACCCCGGACTTTTCCGTGACAGTTTCTCCGACAGCAGCAAGAACAATTGGGGCGGCTCCAGCCACAATGGAAGCCAGCAAGATGGTGATGTTCAGATCATCCATAGAGATCTTTCAGTGGTTATCAGTCTGTCGTCGTTTTCGCCATACTTGCATCAAAAGAACCGCAAGCACCAAAGTCCCCTGGATAATCCCGCTCAATGATGAGTCGAGATGCAGCATCATGGGAAGCTGGATGCTGCCTATATTGAGGCAGGCAAAGAAAAAAGCAATGCCCGGCGTTACCCAGACCTTATAGTTAGCAAGCATTACCACAAGGAGTGCAAGGTATCCGTAGTTGCTGGAAATAGCGGGGATTAGACGGTGATAAACGCCAGTTACTTGAAAGGTGCCTGCCAGCCCTGCGCACCCGCCAGCCAGTACCATGGCGTATAGCATGAATCGGGTTGTCTTAAGGCCATGGAGGTAAGAGGCTTTAGGGTTACTTCCGATTCCTTTAAGAGCAAGCCCTAATCGCGTGCGTGTCAGGACCCAGCCCGTCCCAACCAGGGCAGCTATTGCCAGAGCAAGGCCAATGGGCGAAAGTCGCAGTGAAGGAAGTGAGGGAAGCCACACAGAGGGAGGGAACAATTCGGTGCCGCTCATGGAGGCAACACCGGGACGCTTCCACGGTCCAAAAATGAGCCAGAGTGTGACCCCTAATGCCACAAAATTAAGCCCTAATCCTGCAAAGATCTCGTTGACCTCGAACCTGGTCCGAAGAAAACCTGCAATAACCGCCCAGAGACCTCCACCCAGCATCCCCCCTAAAAAAGCGAGAATAAGAAAGACGCCTGGCATTCCGCTTTCAGCGCCAATACGCAGGACCGCTGTGGCAGAAACAGCCCCAGCCACCACCTGACCCTCCACGCCGATGTTCCATAGCCCGACACGGAATGTGAAAACCAGCCCGCACGCACACAAGGTGAGTGGAATCCAGGCCATCAGAACCTGGGTGAATTTGCTCCAGGAACCGAGGGCTCCTATAAAAAGGTGATAGAAGGCGGCAAACGGAGGGGCCCCCGCAACCAACAGCAAAAGGAAGGTGAGACAAAGGACTCCCGCGAGAAGGAACAAAGTCTCGACAAGGGATTCTTTTAGGTTTTGCATCCTGTTTGCCAGTGGGATCATTAATATATTTTTCCTGCTATGGCCTGCCCAAGGTCACTCAAGGTAGTGTCACAGGTTTTGACATCCTTGACCACTGCCCCGTTGTAAAATACAAGGATCCGATTAGAAACCTGAAGGATTTCATCAAGTTCTGCAGAGGAAAACACAATGCTTGTACCACTGGCAGTATACTCAATCAATTGTTCCCATACCCAGCGGGCCGATTCAACATCGAGCCCTCTGGTGGGGTGCTCCAGCAGAAGTATAAGTGGATCTATTGGCATAAGTGCCAGGAGAAGACGCTGTTGATTTCCACCAGACAGGGACTCTACTTTCGAGGAAGGTCTTCCCACAACCCGAAACCGGTCGATTCTTTCGCTTGCCCGTTTTCGAGACTGCTCCCAGGGGATCACAATTCCCTTTCGCTGTTTCAAGGCAAAATGCTCGGTTATGGTCAGCCCAGGAATAAGGCCTTCTTCAAGACGTGCAGTGGGGAGAAAAGTGACGCCACGGTCCTTAAAGGCGTGATAGTCCTGACCTGTCATGGTCCTTTGGCACACCCGGATCATCCCCTTCTCAGGCTTTTCAAGACCTGCTGCCACACGGAGAAAAACCCCCTGACCGCTTCCTTCCAGGCCGGCTAAACCCACAACCTCTCCCTGCCTAATGACCACATCGCATTCTAAAAGTCCGGCCCGTCCTCCTGGGGCCGAAACTTTCTCCATGTCCAAAGTTACCTTTCCTGGTCTTGTATCAACACATGGAGGTGGGGATGGTGGGGCGCCAAACATCCATTCCAAGAGTTTCCGGGTGTCAAAAGGGTGGCGCACCTCACCCATGACCCTGCCCTGCCTCAGTACGGTCACGCCATGGCACAGGGCCTCCACATCCTCCAGTTTGTGGGAAACCAGCAGGATAGTTTTTCCCTGGGCGGCCAACTTTCTGAGTGCCTCAAACAGTGTCTGCCTTTGAAGGCTGGAGATTCCGGTGGTTGGTTCGTCCAGAATCAGTACCTTGACCCCAAGTGCCAGAAGCCTAATAATTTCGAGCTGCTGACGCTCCCCAACAGTGAGGGACCGGACCTTTGCATCCGGGTCAAGGTGGAAACCAAAATACCTGGTAGAACTTTCGAGTTGTCTGCGATGGGATGCCTTCTTAAGGGCAATTCCATGCAACCGGCCCATCATGTAGTTTTCAAGGACCGAGAGCGGCGGGAAGTCGAGGGGATCCTGATAGAGCATCCCGATGCCGAGTCTGGTGGCCTGAGATGGCCCTTTGTATTCCACGGGCCTGTCTTCCAAGAGGATGCTCCCATCGGTCTTGTGCACATAACCCGCCAGTATTTTCATCAGGGTGCTTTTACCGGCACCGTTTTCTCCCAGGATCCCTTGAATAGACCCCGAAGCGATCTCCATACAGATCCCGTCGTTGGCGTGTACTTTTCCGTAGTGTTTATGGATATCTCGGAGCGTGACCCGCATGGACCCTTCTCAGGTAATATGTTTTGTTCCAACTCACTTAGCCTTGCTCTGTCCAATCATCCCCTTCAGAAGCTGTTTCATATACCAGACTTGCTGATCGCTGGCCACTTCACCGGCTTTGAGGAAGGGAGTCCCATCCTGATAATCAAGGGGCCCTTTGAAAAGCTGCACCTTACCTGTGGCAAGGTCTTTGATGAAACTATCTAAACTGGTCTCGACTGACTGGGGAAGCGCCGGTCCGGGAAGAAACCCCACGGTACTGGTGTCCGGATCATTGATATCCTTCCAGTCTGGACCAAGCCAGAGCCATTCCTGCTTCCACTTTCCATCCATGATGGCCTTTACAAAATTTACGTATTCTGGGCCCCAGTTGAAATAGGGAACTCCCAGGCAAACCTCACCGGCTCCGGAACAGGCGCCTTTGTAGTCGTAAGGAATAGCCCAGATTTTCTTACCTTCCTGCGATTTTTGTCGGGCCACCACCAGTGACTCTGTGGTATCTATACCGGATATAATCACATCATAGCCGGTGTTCACAAAATTTTGTGCCACCTGGGTCGGGTCAGAGGTAACACCAGGGATATTGAACCAGAACCCTATCCATGTCACCTGAAAGCTGAGGTCTTTTGCATCTTTATTGAGTACCTTTTCCCAGGCATAGCGCGCCCCCAGATAGCATGATGCTACCAGGCGACGGGTTTCCTCATTAACCAGGGGACCCAGATAGCCGATCTTGCCGGTCCGAGTGGTGAGAGCCGCCGCAAAGCCTGCCATCATCTTGCCATATTCCATACGACCCATAATATTGGAAAGATTCTTGGGGGCCTTACCTGTAAGAACATCGTCCCCTGAAACATGTATAAAATAGGTCTTGGGATGAAGCAGCGCCGCCTCCCGTATCCCATCTTTCATATCATCGGAATTGCCGATGATCAATTGCGCTCCCTTTTCCACAAGGTCGTCCACCAACTGGGGAACGGTGATCCCGGGTCTATCTGCCGGATTGACCTTGTCGATATAGATCATTTTCGCCCCCGGGACCTTCTCTTCCATGTAACGCCCGGCATCATAATGCGCCTGGCTCCACCCGTGGTCATTGTAAGGGCCTACTAAAAGCATGCCGAAAACGAACTGCTTATCTATTGCCATGGCGCTGACGGGACTTAAAAGTGCCACGGAAACCGCCAAAAGGATCCCAGATACAATACTCAAAGGTTTTTTCCACATAGTTCTTCCTCCTTTTTTTAATACTGAAAGTCAGTTTGCGTTTGATGATGCTGGTAAGGGTTTGCTTTTAGATAGATTCGATATAGGAGAAATGTCTTTACGTGTCAAGGAGTAAACGGGGTCAACAGCAATTCTAACACGTTGGTTCCTTTTCTCTTTCTTTATCCGAATATCTTGGAGATTTCATCCTGATGATAAACCGGCAAAGGCAGGTTTTCCCCATTTCTTATCAGCCTCATACCTTCTTCCTTGGGCATCATAACGCCAATCCGGGCGGCCGTGATACCCACTGCTGACAATCTGCTTATCACATCTTCAGAAACCGACGGGGAGACTGCTATTAAAAGCGAACCCGAAGCGAAAGTACCCAGCGGGTCTACATGATAAAACTCGCACAACTTAAGTGTTTCCTCACTGATAGGTATCTTATCGTAGTGTACCTCTACACCGAGATCACTTGCCGTTGCCATCTCAAAAATACCGGTGACAATACCACCCTCGGTTGGATCATGCAATGCATGGACCTCTTTGATAGATGAGACTACACTTGCTTCCTTAACCACACTTATACCGGGATTATAGAGGTAATTCTTTGCCCTCGCCAAAAGCTTATTTCCCAAATGTCCTCTTAATTCCTTCTCCTTTTCCAGGGCGATGATTGCTGTTGCCTCTATGGCTGATGATTTCGTCATAATCAAATCATCACCCAGACGTGCCTCTGAAGTGGGCTTCAAGTTATCCCTTCCAACCTCCCCCAGCATATGCCCAATCACAACAGGGTTATTCACACTGTGGGTTACTTCAGTATGCCCGCCGCAGTATGAAATCCCGAGCTCCTTACAACTCTTGGACAGTTGTGAAAAGATACGCTTTAGCTCATCAGCACTGCTGGCCGCTGGCATGAGGATTGTCGCGAGAAACCACATGGGTTTCCCCCCCATTGCAGCTATATCATTGGCATTGATGTTTACGGCATAATGGCCGATCTCGCTTGTAACATGTGTGATGGGGTCTGTCTTTGCCACGAGGTAACTGCTCCCCATATCAATGATAGCAGCATCCTCGCCGATTCCTGCTCCTATTAATACCCTGTTTTCCTTGTGGGTATAATCAGATATCAGCTTTCCAAGAATATCATGGTCAATTTTCCCTATTCGTAAGTTCGGGCTCATCTCGATTTTTTTCTCAAAGCGGGAATCAGAAATAGAGCAAGAAAAGGACTAATCCAGAGCCTTGGCCTCATCAATCAGCATGATAGGTATATCGTCCCTGATCTCATATAGCAGTTTGCAATTATCGCAGATTAGGCCGTCTTCGGCATCGTTCAGATAAATCTCCCCTTTGCATTTGGGACATGCCAGGATATCCAATAGTTCTTTGCTTATGCCCATATCAACTCCTTTTTATCGTTTATACTTCTTTTTTGTAAGCGCTCACAGGTTCAGGGTGACCCTTTTACTCCTTGTTCAATAATCCAGAGAACCCCATGGAGGAGATCTTTGGCAATATGCAGAGGCTTAAAGGGTTTATGTGGGAGCACGTATTCAATATCTCCAAGCCCGTATCCGGTTGTGACCATGATTCCTTGCAGGTTAGATCGCTCCGCTAACTCAATATCCGAGCAGCGGTCGCCGATGACATAGGAATTTTTCATGTCAATGTCAAATTCCTCACAGGCCTTTTGAACCAGGCCTGTCCGCGGTTTTCTACAATCGCACTCCACACTGTATTCAGGCACAATACCCCTTGGATAATGCGGGCAGAAGAAAATCCCGTCAATATTGGCACCTTCTTTTGCCAGTAAATCTTTCATATGTGCATGTACCCGGTCAATTAGCTCCATGGGGAAATACCCCCGGGCAACCCCGGATTGATTGGATACGATAATTGCCAGATATTGATGCCTGTTTAAGAGACGTATACCCTCTGCCGTACCAGGTAAAAGGACAAAACGGCTGATGTGGTTAACATAACCCATCTGCTCGTTTATTGTGCCATCACGATCTATAAAAACAGCAGGCCTCTTCACTAAATGATCCTCCTTGGAACCTCAATACAGCCCCACTACCCCCGGATGCGTTAGTTGACAAGAATTTTCTTTGACTTGATTGCGCCTTTAATCATTTTAAAGAATCCGTCTTGATCCGAAACCATTGTAAACTTAATAGACAGATAACCCATTTCAGGACACATCGGGGCAAAAGCGGCCATCCGCACCCAGTCCTTTTCTGACGTCAGAAGGTATTGGGCACCAAGTTCCTCTCTCATTTGAATCAAGGCCTGGATCTCATTGGGCTTGAATCTGTAATGATCCCTGAAACTTTTAAAATATACAAGATCAGCCCCCAGTCTGATTAAGGTTTCCCTGAACACCTCTGGTCGAGCAAGGCCGGCAAAAGCCAACACACGTTTTCCCTTTAGAAAATCAGGTTCATGGGACTCATTTAACTGGGGAAATACAACTTTTTCCGGTTCGTGATCTGCACAAAAAATCGGGATTGCAGGAAACTTCTCATTAAGAAGATCCGTGGTCCTTTGTGCTGACCTTTGATTACTAAAACGCGTAAGAATTGCGATGTCTGCCCTGGCCAGTTGGTCAACAGGTTCCCTTAAAGGCCCCCATGGCAGGAGATGACCGTTTCCAAAAGGGCTTGCAGCGTCAATCAACATCAAATCCAGATCTCTTTTTAGCTCCAGGTGCTGAAAACCATCATCAAGAACAAAAAAGTCAGCTCCAAACTTTCCGTGGGCAAAAGACCCGGCTATGTAACGTTTTCTGTATATGACTATTGGGATACCGGGAAGCTTTCCCGCAAGAAGATAAGCCTCATCGCCGCTCTCCTGTGGATCAGCCTTAATGGTTTTACCATCAGATACCTCAAGAACCTTTTCCCTGTATCGGCCCTTATATCCCCTCGAGAGCACGGCCACGCGGTACCCTTCTTTTAGCGCCCACCTTGCCAGCATAATAACAGCAGGCGTTTTGCCGGTTCCCCCGGCAGTTAAGTTGCCAATACTAACCACAAAACCAGGGAGGGATTTCTTTTTGAAACGCCTGTGTTTATAACCTGACAAACGAAGCCTGACTCCAGTGCCGTATAAGATGGAACAAAGAGCCAGAAAAGGAGACAAAGGACCTGAAGATTTTTTTTGATGAACCTGGCTCCAGTCCAGTCCTGTCACTCCCATTATCAGAAGCCTCCAGCCTCGCTTATGTGCACCACGACACCCATTACCCTAAATTACGATACCGTTCTCTTAAAGAAAATTACAACTTTAGATCACTTTAGGCACTTTAGTTCACTTTAGATCACTTTCTATACTACTCATACCCTGACAGGAAGTTCTATAATAAACTTGACCCCCTTGGGCTTATTGTCCTTAACCCGGATAAATCCATTATGATCCGTGATTATGGTATTTACAATGGCAAGGCCTAAGCCTGTCCCCTGCTTTTTTGTAGAGAAATACGGTTCAAACAGCTTCTCCTTGTTCTCAGGAGATATACCCTTCCCGTTATCAGCAAATTCGATCTTTACCATTTGAAGCTCCCTGTCATAATCGAGATCAATGATGACCTCTCCCTCACCATCAATCGCCTCAATTGAATTGTCCAGCAAATTGATCATCACTCTCTTCATCTGTTCTCTGTCCAGATTAAAAACAGGCACTTCCTTTGAATCCCTGAAAATGAGTTTCACATCTTTTTGCGCCTCCCTGTAGAGAGTCACAGCTTCCTTAATAATCTTACGGATATCTGATGGGACCGGGTTAGATGCCGGCATTCGGGCAAATTTCGAGAACTCATCTACAAGGCACTTGATTTCCTCTACTTGCTTAATGATCATATCAGTACATTCCTGGAAGACCTTTTCATCACCACTGCCCAGTTTCTCTCCATATCTTTTCTTAAGCCGCTGGGCAGAGAGCTGGATAGGGGTCAGGGGATTTTTGACCTCATGGGCTATCCGTCTTGCCACTTCCCGCCATGCGGCGACCCTCTGGGCCTTTTCGATTTCGCTTAAATCCTCGAAAACGCCGACGAGGCCAAGGTAATTCCCTCGATCATCGCGAAGTACATTCAAATATACGAGCAGCGTCAGTGTCTTGTTCTCCACAGATAATCTGATTTGTTTCTCCAGAAAACCTTTCTTAAAAAGGCCCTCGTCTCCCAGGAACCCATCAATAATTTTGATATGTTCCTCTAACAGAATCTCCACGTATTTCTTTCCGATAATCCTTTCCGCCTCTATATTCAGCATCTGCTCCGCTGATTTGTTGATGGTAAGGATTCTTCCATCTGCATCAGCAGAGACCACACCGGCTGCAACATTGGCTAAGACAATCTCCATATATAGACGCCGTTGTTCCAGCTCAAAATTGCCTTTTATGAGCTCCCTATTGGCCTCCTCAAGCTTATTCTTGCTTGTTTTCAGATCCATAGTCATTTTGTTAAAGGAATTGACCAAAATCCCTATTTCATCTTTTGCCTCCCGATCAATGAAAAAGTCATAGTCTCCTGAAGCGATCCGGTTCGTTCCCTCGGCCAGTTCTTTGATGGGGGTGGTGATTTCCTTGGACAGATAGAAGCCAAACCATACGGATGAAAAGATAATAAGGAGCGTAACAATAGAAAGGGTAATCATATGGCTGGTCTTTATCGGTTTCTTCAACATCTTGAGTTGCTCATACTCCTGGAGACCATTCGAAATAACCTTCAGCCTATTAACAAAACTGGCCGGAACAAATTTTGCCAGAACTATCATACCGACTACAGCCTTTGACTCTGTCCTTGAAAACACAGGGGCAATTCCGCTGACCAGATCTCCATGGGGGGAAGATTTGATAAACCGGGAATCCGTTCCTTCCTTTAAAGTTTTTGTCAGGACTTCCTTACCCGGCCTTTTAAAACCACTGAGATCAATCCGATGGTCCTGGGCAACTGTTCTCTGTTCCAGCTTGTTCGAAAAGACCGATAGGGAAGCCAGGTGGTATTCCTTCTGTTTGTCATTGATAAATTTTGCAAGACCTTCCTTCCTGGATATCAACATATAGCCTTCGTGGGTGATAACCCGGCCCAAGTTGTTGCCAAGAGAAAGGATCTCATCGGCGATCCC
>JAKLQB010000333.1 GCA_022013615.1 Desulfobacterales bacterium
ATGGTGGCCGGTGCTGGTATTACTGCTTTGGTGGTGGGCTTCGCAGCCAAATCAACGCTGGCTAATCTGATCTCCGGACTCTCTTTGGCTGTCTATAGGCCTTTTCGCATCGGGGATAATATATCAATAGATAATGAGTTCAGTACCGTTGAAGACATCACCTTGCGTCATACCATAGTGCGAACGTGGCAGCACAAGCGCCTCATCATACCTAATGCGAAACTCGATGAAATGATTGTGACCAACTTTAGCATCGTTGACCCCCGCATGAGGTGCACCGTTGAATTTGGAGTAAGCTATGATACCGACATCGACCTGGCCCGAAGACTAATTTTAGAAGAAGCAAATAACTGCCCCCACCGCGACAAAGAGGCTGAAGAGCCTTTGGTGAGGGTTATTTCCCACGGCGATTTTTCTATCGGCTTGAGGGCATACGTCTGGGTGCCAGAAGTGGATGACTTCTGGCTGGCCAGATTCTGGCTTTTGGAACAGGTCAAGAAACGCTTTGACCGTGAAGGAGTGGAGATACCCTTCCCGTACCGCACTTTGGTTTATAAAAAAGACCTGCCCCCTGCGCGCAGGCAGGAGTGACACCCCAATAAATTTTATTAAAAATAGCCTCTTCTGCTACTTTAGAAGAATTTTATTTTCTATAAAAATATCAAACAGATGTATAAACTCTTTCACTTGTTATTCTTGTTGACTACCTAAAATACGGTGAAGCTCACGATAGGTGAAATATGGATCGTCATCTCTTAAATACGGGAGCAAAATCTTTTTTCGATTGCCAGCGAAAATGCCGCTCGGTTGATGGCCATGCAAGCGGCTGAGAAAAATATCACAGAATTAGAAGAAGAGCTGAAGGCCCGATTCAGAGACCAGCCCCAGGCGAGTATCACGAACGAACTGCTGGATATCATCTCAGGTTTTGAAGCCTTAAGTGAAGAAGCCTTTTCGATTTGACTCTCCTCCAAATGTATAATTAATGTACTTTAATGCAATTTCTCATGACTTGATTCAGCATCTCTTCAAAGCTTCCCTCCTGCCAGGCTCGCGCTGGTTCACGTATTCAATTCGTCCTCCTTGTTTCCATTTCTTTTATGTTGAATATTGAGAGGAGGTGCAGACCCTCTTTTCGGCTCTCCCATGTAAATGGTCCTGTGGGGAAAAGGGATTTCAATACCTCGCTGGTCAAAAGCTTTCTTGATTCGCCGGTTAAACTCTCTCTTCAACCCCCATTGCTTGAGTGGTTTGGTGGTCAGTCGAGCTCTGATGACGATTGCCGAATCGTCGAATTTCTGTAGGCCAAATACTTCGATAGGCTCCAGGATGTTTTTACCGTATTCAGGGTCCTTTTGCATTTCTTCACCAATCACTTTTATGATATCCATGACCTCGTCCACATCCTCCCTGTAAGCCACACCCACATCCAAGACGGTTCTCGAAAACTCTTTACTATAATTCATCACTGAATTGACCGAGCTATTGGGAACGACATGCACGTTTCCTGATACATCCCTTAATTTGACGGTTCGAAGGCCCACTGCCTCCACAATTCCTTCGTCGCTGCCAACGGCAACATAGTCACCGACCCGGATACTCTCTTCGAAGAGAATGAAAAGTCCATTTATAAGGTCTTTAACAAGAGTCTGAGATCCAAAACCAATCGCCAGGCCTACAATGCCCGCCCCAGCCAGAATGGGTGTGGTGTTCACTCCGATACGATCCAGAATCACAATCCCACCTATAAATCCGGCTGCAATATTGATTGCCGTCCGGATCATAGGCACCAACGTCTTCATTTTCTGACTCGCCTCTTTCTTTTTCTTTCCCTTTTTTTCTTTCAACAAAAGATCACAGACAAACTGGCAGGTCCCTATAATGGCTATAACCATTCCAATGGTGATAATTATAGCAATGGCACGCGTGATAATCAAAGCGCCTGTCTGGGAAGTAACAAAGGTCGCAACGGGAATGCCCCACGCTTGGCCAATGATGCCCAGGGCCATAGCCACGATGATCCAGCCTAAAATCCTTCTAACCATTAGAATATAGCGATTCGTTTTTTCCTCAAGTCCAGGAAACTTTTCTTTTACGCGTTCACTAACGGCGAAAAGTCTGGCGAACAACTTGTCCAATACCTTTAATGCCAGGAAAAGAGCCAGAATCACAAATCCTGTTTTTAGACTTGCCCCAAAGAGGTAATGGAATCCTTTTTCGTAATGGGCAATCAGAAGGAGGAAAATAGCCCAAGAGTAACCGATGGCGGGAATAGACCAATATCGAATCACCGGTGCCCTAATATTTTTTCTGTCGTTCTCAGGGCCCTCGCCGTTCTTTTGTGAGCTTTCATATCTTGTTCGAATATCCCTGGCAATCTGAAGGACAAAAAGACTAATCATAAGGGGAAATACCAAAAGAAGAAGCGTTCGGATAAAACTGAAGGAATCGGGTACCATCTGAACAATTAACAGAGTTTTGACTATTAAAAAATAAAATGCCGTATAGTTGACGAAACGAAGCATCCAAATCCAAAAGTACTGCGCATTTTCGTTACTGAGTCGTAGAATCCGGGTCCTCTCCTCGTCTGGCGAGAGAAAAATGCGGAAAAACTCAATAGCAATGCGATAAAATAATAACACGGTGAAAAAAAGAAAACCGAGGGAATAACCGACACTGAATGAAGGAAGCGCTCTAAACAAGGGGAAAAAAGAAATCAACAGGGCCCCATAGGGCAACAAACTCAGTATTGCCCGAATAACGCCAACCGTCAGCTTCGAAGTGGGGCATATTGTCCGTTCAGTTGGTTGCGGCATCAATTTCTTCAGCAAACGCCTAAAAATCAGCGCGATGACGATGCCTGACACAATGGCAATGAAAAGGTTAAGAAGCTTAGCTTGATTTTCAGACTGGGCGAGGAATATCTTGGCATTTTGAATGGCTCTTGGGATTTGGGAAAGCAAAGAGATCGTACTGGCTCCGGAGCCCATAATCTTTTCGGACAGCTCCTCAAATTTTCCGAAAAGACTTTCGATTACAAGCAGCTTTCGCTCTCTTTTCTCGGGCCGGGCCTTTTCGGTTACTTCTTTCGCATGGATAACCTTTTTTAAATCGTTTACAAATACCTCCCGGCGCTGTGGATTTTCCATCAACTCGACGACTTGCTGTAAGTCCTCGGAAAAAAATTTTTCAGTTTCCTGGGCATTACTGAGCGCCCTTGACGTAAGGAATATGAAAAAGAACAGTAAAAGACACCTGAAAAATTGATTCTTTTTTAAATTCATCATCTGCCCTCCTTTCCGTTATTGATGTGAACCTTGTTTTATATGGTTCTTGCCGTTGGTCAAAAATGAGTTTGAGAATTCAAATAATCCTTGTAAGTACAGATATGGCATTGGCCAAGCCTATGATGATTAGAGCCTTTCCTAGCACTGCATTCCCAACCACATACCCAAGCCTCAAGAAAATATGATTCCGAGGATGGTTAAAACGCTTGGTGTGAAGCCTCCGGGAAAGATCCCAGAGTGCCATTTTAACCTTTAACTGCTTTATTTTGTGGCTTATTTTCTCTCATCATTTTACCCTTTCTCGTAAAGCACAAAATTCTTACATAAACAAAAGGAAAAAACCATAGATTTTTCTTTTTCTCTCAATTACAGGAATTATAAGGAAAGATATTCAAATCAGGATGGGCAAGGAGACTCACACTGTGAGGAATTATATGGAAAACAATGAGGGAATAAAATTGAAACGGGATAAGTTGTTTTTATTTATCTATAAATTTGATAAGATAAGAGATTATATCTAACAAAGGGAGCTAAAATGATTTACACCGTAACGCTAAATCCGGCATTGGATCGAACCATCAATATAGACCGACTATTAGAAGATGATACAACGCGGATTCTCTTTGAAGACCATTATGCCGGAGGAAAGGGAATAGATGTTTCACGAGTCATCACAGAATTAGGAGGACAGAGTGTCGCCCTCGGGCTCGTTGGGGGATACGATGGTTTACATCTTGAAGGTCTTTTGATCAATGCGGGGGTTATGACTGATTTCACCAAGATTTCAGGAGAAACCCGGACCAACATCATCATCAAGGAGGAAGCCACAGGCCGTCAATTTGTGATCAGTGCTGTGGGACCCGAAATTGCAGCTGCGGAAATAGGACAGTTTTACCAGCATGTACTCGAAATGAACGCGGTTGATTATTTGGTTCTGAGCGGAAGCCTTCCCCGTGGGGTGAGCCACAACATTTACGCGCAACTAATCCTTGCAGGCAGGAATAAGAAGTCCTTCGTTTTGCTGGACACGGACGGCACCGCATTGAAGAAATCACTCGACTACCAGCCCACCTGCATTAAACCCAATCGTCATGAACTCTCGAGGCTGGCAGGCCGGGACCTGGTTACCGAGTCAGAAATTTTGACTACCTGTGACGCCATACACCGAAAAGGGATCCAATATGTCCTTGTTTCCAGAGGAAAGGACGGCCTGATCCTTTCCACTGATGAACGAAAGATTAAGGCAACACTACCGCCGGTGAAGGTGGATAGCACAGTCGGTGCTGGTGATTCAGTGGTGGCTGGCTTTGTATTGGCTCACTCCCGCGGAAAAAACTTGGAAGAATCTATACGGCTTGCCTGTGCAGCTGGCACCGCTACCGCACAGACACCAGGCACAGAACTTTGCCATCGTGCCGATGTAGAAAATCTTTTGTCCCAGGTCGAAATAGCAGATCTGTAATCGGATGATCATAGCGGATAGTTTCCGGTTTGGTTGTAAGCAAAATGAAAGGAGGTTGTCATGGACGTGAAGGATTATTGCGAGGGATCAAAAAGTGAGCTTATGGAATGGAAAGCGAAAGTCAAAGATATTTTCAGCAAATTGGATGGGATACCAATTAGCGATAAAGAAGCACTTTATCCGGTAACAAACGAGCTGCAAACGATCATCAACGAGATTAACGATAAAATTGAGGTTCTCAATAAGGAGTGTCCAGTTGACTGGGATCTTCAAAAAAAAGAGATAGATGGAAAATTTTCCAGTTTGAAGAAAAAAGTAAGGGAGGTGCTGGAAAAACTTCCTTCAGAAGCTTTCATAGGGTAATGACTACAGACCTCGTTAAGTGGTTAAGAAGTTGAGCGGTTAAGTAGTTGTTCTCGTTTGTTTTTGTACAGTTTGCATGAAAATTGGACACTCGTAGAATTCAGGAATTCAGGAATTTAGGAATTGAAATATGAATCTTTTCCTTATCTTAATCCCTCAATCCCTAAATTCACAATTC
>JAKLQB010000334.1 GCA_022013615.1 Desulfobacterales bacterium
CAATCGAGCAATCAACCACTTGCTTTTTCGCGGGACTACAGATAAAACCCTATTTAGGTATCTGTAGTCGGAACTCCGCTAAATTTTAGGGTTAATTATGAGCATATCACAATTTTAAACGAAGCCCGGACACTCGCAATAAATCACAAGTTTCCAGAATCCTCAATTTTGATTGACTAAAACCCATCGATTTAGGTATAAATACATTTAGTCCTGATTTTCCAATTCCATCTGACCTGAAGCGGTTCTCCATTTGCAGAATCGAATCTTGTTTCTCATCTGATATTGGGTTCCTCTGTTTGAAACCTTAAAAAGGGGTGTCATTATGGCAGAAAAAGGTTTTAAGCGTAAACTCACCGCAATCCTCAGCGCGGACGTCGAAGGCTACAGTCGCCTCATGGGTGATGACGAAGAAGCCACTGTCCGAACCTTAACGACCTACCGTGAGGTGCTGACCACTCTCATCCAACAGCATAATGGCAAGGTGTTGGACTCACCAGGCGACAATTTGCTGGCTGAATTTGTCAGCGTTGTCGATGCTGTGCAGAGTGCTGTTGCCGTTCAAAAAGAAATCAAAGCGCGCAACGATGAATTACCTGAAAACCGCAGAATGCAATTCCGTATTGGAATTAATCTTGGCGATGTCATTCAGGAAGAAGAGCGAATTTACGGTGATGGCGTTAACATTGCTGCCAGACTGGAAGGCTTAGCTAACCCAGGGGGCATTTGCATTTCCAAGACAGCCTTTGATCAAATTGAAAGCAAGCTACCGTATGGATATGAGTTTTTAGGGGATCAGACAGTAAAAAACATTGCTAAGCCAGTAGGTGCCTATCATGTCTTAATGGAGCCACGGGTGACCGTTGCAGGTGAGTCGGAAAAAGAAAAAAGATCACCAGTGAGGCGAATGCCAATTCTTGTTGTGGTTGCTGCGGTGCTTGTGTTGGCAGTTGCTGCGGGGATTTGGCAGTTTTACATACGTCGCCCCTCAGTAGAGCCAGCGTCTGTAGAAAAGATGGTATATCCATTACCTGACAAACCTTCCATTGCGGTACTACCGTTTAGTAACCTGAGCGGCGATCCAAAGCAGAAATATTTCAGCGATGGGATCACTGAGGAGATCATTGCTGCACTTGGCAGTGTTCCAAAGCTCTTTGTGATTGCTCGAAACTCTACATTCACATACAAAGGCAAACCCGTGAAGGTTCAGCAAGTAGCGGAAGAACTGGGGGTTCGGTATGTTTTAGAAGGGAGTGTCAGAAAGGCTGGAGACAAGATACGAGTAACAGCCCAGTTAGTCGATGCGCTTAATGGGCATCACTTATGGGCGGAACGGTATGACCGAAATCTGAAAGACATATTTGCCGTTCAAGACGAGATCACGAAAAAAATTATCACGGCCATGCAGGTAAAGCTTACGGAGGGGGAGGAAGTCCGAGTCGCTGCAAAAGGCACAAACAATCTTGAGGCCTATCTAAAGTACTTGCAAGCGAATGAGCTTATTAACCGGTTAAATTCAGATAGTAATGCATTGGGAAAGCAATTCGCAGAGGAAGCCATTGCCTTAGATCCTGAGTATGCCTCGGCATACTTTATTCTATCTGGTGCCCACGTGATGGATGTGTGGCTTGGCACGAGTAAATCCCCTAAACAGTCTATAGGCAAGGCCATGAAGTTGTCACAAAAGGCTATTGTCTTGGATGACACTTTTGCTGAAGCACACGGCTTTTTAGGCTTTCTATATTCGATGACAATGCAGCATGATAAGGCCCTTGCCCAAGGTGAGAAGGCTGTTGCCCTTAATCCCAATTCAGCTGAATGTCATTATAGACTGGGTAAGATACTTACTTTTGCTGGCAGGTGGGAGGAATCCATTCCGGAATATGAGAGAGCGATACGTCTTAATCCTATCCCTCCGAATAAGTACATATTTAGTTTAGGATTAGCCTACGGCTGGACGGGGCAATACGAGGAGGCAATAACATGGTGTGAAAAAGCGATTCGTCAGAAGCCAAATTCTCTAATTGCCCAAATGTTTATGACTGTAGTTTATAGTTTATCAGGACGGAACGAGGAAGCCCGGATTCAAGCTGCTGAGGTGCTTCGAATACAACCCAAGTTTTCTCTCGAGAAACAAAAAAAGAAATCCACATACAAGAAGAAAGCGGATAGAGAGCAGTTTATTGGCGCTTTGCGCAAGGCAGGGCTAAAGTGATTTGAAACAAGTAACTTCGATTAGAGTGATAAATAGAAGCAGTTAATTTTTTATTCACCAATTTTTATAGCCTTCCACGATCACACAAATAGGTCAACCTGCGATATGTAATGGAGATCACACGAATCGGACCTGTTTTGATTCTTGTGTTAACTCCAACGTATATGTCTTTTGTATGACCGTGTGATACCTGCTATAAAAACCAAGATATCAGACAGCTGAAATCGTGAGATATACGAATTGTATATGAAGTTTTCCAATCAAAACTGATAGTTGGACTTTTGGCAAGGTATCTGCAGTCGGAACTCTGTCAAATTTGGGGATGATTTCATTTGATATCACAGATTTTCTCATGTTATGAATACTCTCAATAAATCACATATTCAGTGCTATTTGGTTTTGTGGCAAGGGTGGTCAGAACTTTTCTTGATTTCGGTTGCGTGGTTTTATTTTATCAGCAAAACGTAGTAAAATGCTTCGTATAAAGTCGCAATGAATTAAACAATATATTGATTTGTTAGTTTTTAATTGACAGTAAGACAGAATTTAAATATTTTTTATAATAGCTATTTCCAATCCCAAAAGCTACCCTTCGCAAAGGATCATTTCATGTTAAAGAAGGTTACGCCACTTGGAAAAGGGCTGATATTTGACTTTTTGCATGTTCTTCTTATGGCTTTGAAGTACTTTCCCCTACTACCTTACCTAAAGGAATTTCTCATGATAAATACAAAGAAACTTTTGTCTGCTTTCTCTGCACTTAGTATCTTCTTGTCTTTTGTTATGGTAATTATTCCGTCTACGCTCCTATCGTCCGATGAGATTAGCATTGAAAACGAGAAGATATCCGCTGTAATCGAAAAATTTGAACAGATAAGTTCCGTACCACGTTGTTCAGGGAAAGAGAAAAACATTACCAAGATGCTCAAACAATGGTCTAAGTCTAATGATTTGAAATTTAAAAAAGACAGCAAAGGAAATGTACTCATAGAGGTACCTGCTACTAAAGGATTCGAAAAATATCCGACAATTGTATTGCAGGGCCACCTGGACATGGTATGTGAGAAAAATCCCGATTCGGATCATAATTTTGAAAAAGACCCTCTTAAACTTAGATACGATACAGATTGGCTTACCGCCCAGGGAACAACTTTAGGAGCCGATAATGGTATTGGAATTGCGTTATGCATGGCCCTGGTAGAGGACAAAAATGTTTCTCATCCCCCTCTCGAGTTATTGTTTACTGTGGAAGAAGAAACAGGTCTGAAAGGTGCGATAAATTTAAAACCCGGATTCATCAAAGGTAAGATTTTCATCAACGTAGATTCTGAAGGTGAAGGCGTTTTGACCATAGGTTCCGCTGGTGGAACGGTAACGCTAATTACCTTGCCCACAACTATAAAAAAGTTGCCAAAGGAATTCGAATTATTTAGCTTGCAGGTCTCAGGTTTACGTGGGGGGCATTCGGGTGTTGACATCAACAAAGGACGAGGCAACTCAATTAAAATAATGGCCGGTGTAATGGACGCGTTGAATAATACGTCCCAGATCAGGCTTGTGAATTTTAAAGGTGGATCAAGAGTAAATGCGATCCCCCAAAATGCATTGGCATCATTGGCCTTTGATTCCGGTATGATTGGCAGATTTAAAGAAATTGTAGCTACATATGAGCAAAATATACAAAAAAAATATACTTCGACTGAATCGGATGTGTCGATTACTCTTACAGAGGAACGCGAAAAAAAACC
>JAKLQB010000335.1 GCA_022013615.1 Desulfobacterales bacterium
ACGCCCGCGGTCATATAGATGACCGTCCCAGGAACACCGTTGACGATGTCATCATCAAGCGTGAACTTCCCTTCCCCTTCAACGACGTAATAAAGCTCTGAGGCATCATCATGATGGTGCAATAGATGAACCTCACCAGGCTCCAGTTTTGCCACACCGAAGACCAAATCCTCGGAATTCTGTGGACCGACTATACGGTGAAATCTCAAACCATCTTCAAGCCAGCGTTCGTCTCCCTTAGAGTAATAATGGGCCTTTCCGGGAGTCAGCCACTCCTGAATATCTTGAATACGACCAACAAATTTCATTCTTTCATGCCTCTCATGTGCGTCAGACATTCAAAACCCTCCCTTAACTCACAATAACACTAAACCTCAGCAACTGTAGGTTTTTTAATATCTCCTGGCGGGTACACATTGCGCTGTGTCAAACCCAACCATCATCCGCCTGAAAAGAACACACTGCCTTCTAGTCCTTCTACTGGCTTTTGGAACATCGGGCTAGCCAAGAAGATAGGCCTTCCGGACAATATCATTTGCTTTCAAATCTTCGGTATCTCCGTATGCTACGATCTCTCCTTTTTGAAGGATGTAACCGAAAGATGCAATCCGCATAGACTTAACAGCATTCTGTTCAATAAGCAGAATCGTGATCTCTCTCTTGTTGATGTCGGTAATAGCACGAAATACCCTATCAGAGATCATTGGAGCCAATCCGAGAGAAGGCTCGTCCATGAGTATCATTTTCGGATCTGCCATCAAAGCCCGAGCAATCGACAGGATGGTTTGCTCACCGCCACTGAGGGTTCCGGCCAATTGGCTAAGGCGATTTGTTAAGATAGGAAATATCTCAAAAGTGCTTCTCATTCTCTGGTCAATCACCTTTCGATCATTCTCACAGTATCCACCGATCCGGAGGGTTTCATTGACAGTCAAACTCGGAAAAAGCTGCCTTGCCTCCGGCACGACTGATATGCCCATATTGATAATCTTGTGGGTTTTCATTTGATCAATGCGCATATTCGAGAAAACGATTTGGCCTGCTCTGGGCTTTACTAGGTGAACGATGGTTTTTACAAGAGTGCTTTTTCCGGCCCCATTGGGACCAAGCACACAAGTCGTCTTCCCCCTCTCGAAAGACATAGTGATGTCCCGTAAGACGCTCACTTTATCTTCGTACTGAGAAAACACCCCTTTAAGCTGAAGCATCTTCCGTATCCTTTCCTAAATAAGCCTCAAGAACCCTTTCATCTGTGCTTATCTCCTGAAATGTTCCTTCAGCGATTTTTTGACCGTAGTTGAGGACGACTACCCGATCAGCAATTTTCTTTATAACGGTCATGTCATGTTCGATAATGATAATGCTAATCTCCTCATTTCTTTTCTTTACCTTTGCAATATCCTTCATTAGCTTTTCTGTCTCTTCCGGTGACATTCCAGCCGAAGGTTCATCAAATAGGAGAAGCTTTGGTCCCGAGGCTAAAGCGCGGCAAATTTCAACACGTCTCCTGTCACCCTGAGAAAGGCAGACAATTTGTTTGGTGGCATTTGCTTCACAAAATTACCTGCCCAACAAACGCGGATACCAATACCAGAGCAAATCGGCAGTTGGTTTGCCGCGCACCGAACTGGATTTATCCATCAGCGAGACGGGCGGATAATAACCACGCGAAACAAATCCGCTGACCCATTCACGCTGCTCAATAGCCATCAGCATGGCCTGGTACAACTCGGCCTGACCTTGCAAATCAAGCGGAACAGATGAAATATCGGGATAAGTAGGCGTAAGCGACATCCAATCCAGGCAGCCGCCGCCAACCGGGACGCACCCAAGCGAAGCGCCGCGCGCAGATGGATAATCCACTGCAATAACAGCAGGTTTCCTGGCAGAACTCAGGAATGGATACAGCTCTTCATCCATGCGGCGGCTGGCTTCATCTTTCATGGCATCTAGGTTCTGACCATTGGCCGCCAGAGGCGCCGACCAGAGCAGGTAAAAAGCATCGAACTGGTCGATAAAAACCGGAGCCGGAGCCAGCGTGCCGCGATATGGATGCGCCCACAGGAGTTGTCCCTTAAATCGGGAGCGCACTTCGGATACCAGGCTGCGCCAGCGCGATTCGGCGTCCGCCGGAACTCCTGAGGGTTCGCCGTTGATGAGCAAACCGGCGGGCAGGGCAGGGCTGATCGATTCACCGCCCAAAACCAGGGCCTGGGCCCCGCCCTGGG
>JAKLQB010000028.1 GCA_022013615.1 Desulfobacterales bacterium
CGCCATGCCATTGTTTTTCTCATATCCGACTGTATGGATACAGGTTTTGAGAGGTCATTGAGGCTGACAGCCAGGAAGCATGACCTCACAATTATCAGGGTATCTGACCCTGCGGAAGACGCCATTCCCGATGTGGGTCTGGTCACCATTCGAGATCCTGAGACCGGGCATGTGGCGTTGATTAATACTCGAAGTAAGCGGCTAAAGGAGCAGTGGCGAAATGCGCGCAAAGAGCAGGCTTCCCACCTCTCTGAACTCCTAAGAAGGGCAGGGGTTGACCTGGTGGATTTGTCCACAGATGGGCCGATAGTTGAGCCGTTGACGCGCCTTTTTGATCAGAGGAGAAAGCGGGTATGACGATTTCGGATTTTGGATTTTGGATTTCGGAATTAAAAAAATGCGTATCCCTTTCGCATTTAAAAGTAATTTCGCCTTCTGTCTTCTGTCTTCTGTTTTCTCTTATTCTTGCCCTTCTTGCCTGGACTCCTCTTTCAGGTTCCCAGGGTGCTATGGAGGGTTCCAGGCCGGGCCTTACCGCTTCCCTGGATCGAGATTCGGCCAGAGTGGGCAGCAAGGTGATCCTCACCCTTAGCTATCGTCTTCCTGCGGGAGCAGGGTTTTCTGATATTCCGGAAATAAAGGGTCTTGAGGACCTTACACACATGGACCGTGAAATGGGGCCGGATGAGATCAGGCTCACCCTGTTGGTGGACCAACTGGGTTCATGGAAGACAGGGCCAATCTCCATGAGTTATCTGGACAAAGATGGAAAGACCCAGGTGCTGACAACTGACCCGGTATCACTTACTGTATTGTCTAACCTGGGAGGGAAACCCGAAGAAGCTGAACTCAGGCCCATCCAGGGGATTATTCCCATAACCCCTCTATGGTGGAAATACGTACTATGGGTCGCCGGTATAGCTGGACTTTTACCGATGGTGTTTGGTCTTCTCTGGTGGTACCACAAGAGACGCCGCAAGGAACTCTCAGCCATGGCTCAGGATCCGGCGCATGTATGGGCAAAAAAGGAGATTGAACACCTGGAGGCCCAAGGACTTTTTGAGAAGGGGCAAGCCAAGGCATTCTATTTCCGTTTTTCTGAAATAGTGAGACGATACCTGGAGGCCATAAGGGGCTTTCCGGCCGCTGAATTCACCACAGAAGAGATCACTTCGTGTATAGATAACGAACAGGATCGAAAACTTTTGCCCTTACTGCGGCAGGCTGATCTGGTTAAATTTGCAGACACAATCCCCACACCGGCCAGAAAAGAGGAAGAGGTAAATACCGCGCTTGCCTATATTCATGAGACCAGCCCGGGTCCGGAGGCAGGCAATTCATCAGTCGGGCAGCAGAGGACTCCCACATGATGTTCAGGTTTGCCTACCCGGTGCTTCTATTCATGCTTGTTGTGGTGGCGGGATGGGTCGCAGTTTCCCTGTGGAGAAAACCCTCAAGTATCACATATTCCACTGCTTCTGGATTGGCCCAGTTGGCGGGGAAGGGCAATCATTTTTTGGGCAGGGTGCCTATGGTGCTCAGGGCAGTTTGCCTCGTCCTCTTGATACTGGCTGCCTCCCGGCCCCAGTTCTATAATGTCTCCAGGGACATACGGTCTCCAGGAGTAGATATCGTGCTCTGCCTTGACACCTCAGGCTCCATGCAGGCCCTGGATTTTCAGTTAGATGGGGGACCGGTTTCCCGGCTTACGGCTGTTAAGAAAGTAGTCAGTGATTTTATTGAGAAAAGGGCAATGGACAGGATCGGTCTTGTGGTTTTTGGAGAAGAGGCGTTCACCCAGTCTCCTCTGACCATGGATAAGGGGCTCCTTCTGGGTTTGGTGAAAAAAATGGAGATCGGCATGGCCGGTGACCAAACCGCAATTGGCTCAGCAATTGCCATCGGAGGCAAAAGGCTAAAAGACCTTAAGGCCAAATCCCGAATACTGATTCTCCTTACGGACGGAAGAAATAATGCAGGCAGCATAACACCCGAGCAGGCTGCTGATGCGGTACAGGCGTTGGGTGTAAAGATCTATGCCATTGGTGTCGGAGGGAAGGGGCCAGCCCCTTTCAAGGTCAAGACATTGTTTGGCACCAGCATCGTTCATCAGAGGGTAGATCTGGATGAAAAGACGTTAATGAGTGTGGCAAATATCGGGCAGGGAAAGTATTTCAGGGCGGCCGATAGCGATCGGCTGTCAGAGATATACAATATCATAGATCAGCAGGAAAAGACCGAGATCAAGGTCAAAGAATTTTTCCATTTCCGGGAGCTCTATTACTACTTTCTTATCCCGGCACTTATTTTGTTAGGGCTGGAAATTTTTCTGAGGACCACTATCTTAAGGGTGATTCCATGACGTTTGCCCATTTGTGGATATTGCATTTTCTGTGGCTTTTACCTGTGGCCGCCTTTGTCCTTGTGGTCCACGGCCGGCAAAAAAAGAAGGCCATTGATCGGATTGCCGATCCTGATCTTTTGATCCGGTTGACTGGAAAGGATCAGATGGGGCGCCGGTTCGTAAAGGGGCTTCTCTTGCTGATTTCTTTGGGCTTCATGGTTTTTGCACTGGCAGGTCCACGCTGGGGGAGTCATTACCAGGAGGTCAGTCAAAAGGGAGTGGACATCATGATCCTTGTGGATGTTTCGCCCAGCATGCTGGTGGAGGATATCAAGCCTAACCGACTTGAGCGGGCCAGAAGGGAGATCCTGGATCTTCTACGGGTAGTCCAGGGGGACCGGGTGGGCCTGGTGGCATTTTCCGGGGCTGCATTTGTTCAGTGCCCTTTAACACTGGACTATGCCGCGCTCGAGATGTTCCTGGGTGCGCTGCAACCGGATCTTATCCCCGTTCCAGGGACGGACCTTGGAGCTGCCATTGAAACCGCTATTTCTTCCTTTGACTTTGAAACAGAAACCGACAGGGTCATCCTCCTCATCACAGATGGGGAGGACAACGAAAAAAAAGGGTTTGAGGCAGCCCAAAAGGCAACCGGCAAAGGGGTCAAGATATTTGTTTTTGGCATGGGAGAGACCGCGGGAGGGCCGATTCCGGCCGAGGATGGGAAAGGCGGGTTTAAAAAGGATGAAGCGGGCAAACTGATTTTATCTAAGCTTGAAGAAAAAAGCCTTAAGAAAATTGCCTCCGCGGCCGGGGGGACATATGCACGATCTGTGGCCGGGGATCTGGACCTGGATGTTCTTTATTTTGAAGGGATCAAATCCAGGACAGAAGCCCGGACTCTCAAGAGCGGTAAGATCAAGGTTTATGAAGAACGTTTTACATTTTTTCTGTTGGCCGCTTTCTTGTTCTTATTTCTGGAAGGCCTGATTCTTGAGAGGAAATAATACTCTTTGACAGGATGACAGGAGTCTATTTTATCTCACACAGAGCCGCAGAGCTCGCTGAGAAAACAAAGTGATATGAGAACTCTACAGATATTAACAGGTATTCTGTTTTTCGGCTTCTTCTATTCCTGCCTTGCTCTGGCTGCAGAGAACCCCGACGAACTTTATGGGCAGGGTCGGTTTGAGGAAGCTGAAAAGGCATATTCCCGTTCGGATATGGATAACCCGAAGGATATCCGCTATCGGTACAACCGCGGATGCGCCGCTTACCAGAATTCTGATTTTAAGGGGGCCATGGCTGCCTTTTCCAGCGTATTAAGAAGATCCGACAGTGAAGAAATTCAGTTTAAGGCCGACTACAATCTCGGTAACGCCGCATTCAAAGAGGGCAATTTTGAATCTGCCGTGGAACAATACAAGGAAGCCCTTTTGTCAAATCCTGAGAGTGAGGATGCGAAGTACAACTTAGAGCTTGCCTTGCGGGAACTGGAAAAACTCAAGAAAAAGAAGACTGAGAAACAAGAAAAGGAGGGCCAAAAAAAGACTGGCCAATCAAAAGACACAGGGGATACTTCCAGTTCCGGGGAAAAAGGGGAAGACTCTGAGCAGAAGCAAGCTCAAGGGCAGGATAAAAAGAACAGCAAAGATCAAAAGCAATCCGGAAAACAAGAGGATGATAAAGAGACAAGCCATGAAAGGCCGGATGAGGGCCAAAAGGCAGAACAGGATACATCCAGGGATTTATCAGGGGAGTTAGGGCCACTTCAAGCCATGCCTGAGCAGGATGAAGAGCAAACCCCTGATCAACCTGGGGCCGTGCTTGACAGGAAAAAGGCCGAGGCCTTGCTGGATAATCTCAAGGAGGACCGATCCAGGTTCTTGCGGTTTCAGATCCCTGAAGATAAAAAACATGGCGTTCGATCCGGAAAAGATTGGTAAATACAAATGAAAAAATCAATTTTACTGATCATATTGCTTTCTATGTTCTTTCACGTCCCCTGTCTGGCCAGTGGAGATGTGTCTGTGACGCTCAAGCTGGACCGACCGGAAGCCACCCTGCTCGATTCCATAACTATGGTGGTGAGCGTGTCCGGAGCCCGGAAAAGCGACACGCAACCCACCCTAAAAGGTCTGGAAGACTTTAATGTCAGGGCAGGTGGGACTTCAAGCCGCATTGAGATCATTAACGGCAAGGTCAATGCAGGGGTTGATTACACCTATGCCCTTCAGCCGAAAAAAACCGGGGCTTTTACCATAGGACCGGCAGAGGTGAAGGTCAAAGGCAAGACTATTAAAAGCAATGCTGAGACCTTGACAATCGTTAAGTCGATCCAATCCCCGGACGTTGACAGGGGGGCTCTTTTTTTAAGCGCCGCGCTTTCGCCCAAACAGGTTTTTGTTGAAGAACAGGCCATATACACACTGAAACTCTTCCGTCAGGCCCGGGTCGGCGATATCTCCCTGGGCCTCCCGGAAGCGGAACATTTGACCTTCAAACAACTCGGGAAACCAGTGGAATATCAGAGTGTATATAAGGGCCAATCTTACCAGGTCCTGGAGGTGAGATATGCTTTGGTTTCTTCGAGAGAAGGTATTTATGGAATCAGACCTTCAAGAATGAGTATGACGGTCTTCCAGTCGGGGCGCAAATCCTCCCGGGGCCTTTTTGATGACCCTTTTTTTTCTTTTTCTTCCGGTCAGCCTGTAACCATCTCAAGCGAGCCTCTGGAATTGAATGCACTCCCTCTTCCCCAAAAAGGACGGCCAACCGATTTTAGTGGGCTCGTGGGCAACTATAAAATAGAATCCCATTTGGAGCCGTCAAAGATAAGGGCAGGGGAATCTGCGACCATGACGGTACTGCTGAGCGGTCGAGGAAATGTTAAGCGTATACCTGATCTGAAGCTGCCTGAGCTGGAGGAAATCAAGGTCTATGCCGACCAACCGGTTCTGATGGAAGAAACTGATTCCAAGGGACTGTTCGGCTCAAAGACTATGAAATGGGCCTTAGTGCCCGAAAAAGAAGGTGAGTACCAGATCCCCTCCCTCTCCATCAGTTTTTTTGATACTACAGGCAAACAATACCGCGTTATTAAGAGCCCGGTCCTTTCCCTTTCTGTCCTGCCGGTCGAGAAGGCCCAGGCTCAGGTCTCCCAGGATGTTTTAAAGGGACATAAGACTGAAGGACCTGGCAAGCAGGAAGTAAAGGAATTGGGTCACGATATTCTCCCTGTGCATACATCCATCAAAAACTTACATTCTGGAACCCGGTCTGGCATTGAGGGGTTAGTTTTCTGGCTAATTCTAATTATTCCCCTTTTTGCCTACGCAGCTACCTTCTTGATTCAGAAATTCCACAGGAAAACCACTGTATCAGTGGCAGCAGCGAGGGCAAGAAAGGCCGCAAAAGCATTGACCCAACAGTGCCGTAAAGGAGAACTCAGCTCAAACGATCTGACTTCTTCTATCCGGCGGTACCTGAATGAGCGATTTGATCTGTCCCTCGGTTCTCTGACGTCGGATGAGGCGGCAGATATTGTGGTATCAAAGGGAGTAAGTGCTGCAACTGCAGAGAGATTGAGGACCGCGCTTCAAGAACTTGAAGATGCCATTTATACAGGAAAAGGACAGGAGACCTGTGACATGGGAGGAGATATCCCCAAACTCATTAAGCAGATTGAGAAGGAAATCCGGTGAGAAGATATATCTGCTTGACTATAACCATCATTGCGATAACTTTTTTTTCGGGGCTTGATGCTGAGGCCCAGACCAATGGATGGGAAGACCTGTTTTTTAGGGCCAATCAGGCATTTAAGGAAAGTCATTATCAGGATGCCATTGACGGATATGAACAGTTAGCCCAAACAGGACATGAAAACGGGCACATCTATTACAACCTTGGAAATGGCTATTTTCGACTGAATCAACTTGGGCAGGCCATTCTTAACTATGAACGGGCCCGGATTCTCATACCGCGAGATGCGGACCTGAATTTTAATCTCCGCCTTGCCAGGGATCAGATCCAGGATGCCATTGCCGAACCCCAGGGCTTCATCCAAATGGCCTTTTTCTGGTTGGACTCTTTGAGCCTGCAGGAGGTTTTTTGGGGCTTTGGCATAGTAAACGTCCTTTTCTGGGGCATTCTCCTCATAAGGCTATTCCATCGCTCCGAGTGGAACTACTATCTGTCCCTCGTATTCCTTGTTCTATGGCTCATCGGTGGGGCCTCCTTTGGATTAAAATGGTACCAGGTGTGGACCGATGGCCGTGCCGTTATTTTGAAAAAAGAGGTTAATATCCTGTCTGGCCCTGATATTCAGGATACAGTTCTTTTTAAGCTCCACGAAGGGACTATCGTGCATCACGAAAGGTCTGAGGATGGGTGGTTTCTGATTCGTCTGCCGGATAAGAAAAGAGGCTGGGTGGAGGCCGAGGCGGTTGAACAGATAAAAAGAGGCCCCACGGTCCTGCCAGGTGGAAGTCATAATTAGAATTGCTGACAGTTAACATAGCGCTTGATCTATTAGAAAGGATCAGTTAGCTTCTGGCTAATATTACAGAAATTGACGTACTGCCTAACCCGGATAAACCGGAAAAGTTACAAGTGAGCTAAAGTTTGAAGTGAACTAAAGTTAATGAGTCGCTTCGCTCCATCTGTTTTTATAAAAAATAGAATTCCACAACTTTAGGCACTTCGCACTTTTTCTATTTTGTAATTTTCTGCGCGTTTTGAGCAGAATTTTATCGCTAAAGGCCTAACACGATGCTGAGAAGGAAGAACTCGGATGAAAAGCAAACTAAACGCGCTCCTAAGAAATACGATTGACGACTGTTTCCAACAGGGAATCCTCTCAAAAACCCCGCTTCCGAATTATGTAATAGAAGTCCCAAACAATCCGGACCATGGTGATTTTGCCACCAATCTGCCCATGACCCTCGCATCAAGCCAGAAACGACGCCCTCGGGAGATCGCGTCCGTCATAGTTGCCCATCTCAAAGACAACGGGAATCTCATTGAAAATGCGGAGATAGCGGGTCCTGGCTTTATCAACTTTAGAATAAAGGCACAGGAATGGTATCGCGCTTTGTCCGAGATTGTCAGGCTCAAAGAAATTTACGGCCGGAATGACACGGGAAATCATCAAAAAATGATGATTGAATTTGTAAGTGCAAACCCAACCGGTCCCCTTCATCTTGGGCATGGGCGAGGTGCAGCATTAGGGGATACCCTCTCCAGAATTTTTTCCTTTTGCGGCTATGATGTGGCCCGCGAATTCTATATCAATGATGCGGGGCAACAGGTCAGGCTCTTAGGCGAATCCATTTTCAGCCGATTTAAACAGATGTCTGATCCTGAACATCCATTCCCGCAAAAAGGATATCATGGAGACTATATTCTTGACCTGGCAAAGACAATATCCAAAGAAATCGATCTGGAGGCCATGCCCGAAGAGGAGGCCATCCATGTGTGTACCCAAACAGGCAAACAAGTAATGCTTGATGAGATCAAGCAGGACCTGCTCCGGTTCAGGGTCCCCTTTGACGCCTGGTACCGTGAAAGCGATCTTTACTCCTCAGGTCAACTCAAAAATGCCCTTAAGATAGTCAAAGACAGGGAACAACTCTATGAGAAGGATGGGGCACTGTGGATTGCTACGACTAAATTCGGAGATGACAAGGACCGGGTCCTTCAGAAACAAGATGGGCAATTTACCTATTTCGCTACGGATATGGCCTACCATCTGGATAAAAGGAGTCGTGGTTTTGAACATGTGATCAACATCTGGGGAGCAGACCATCACGGTTATGTCCCCCGCATGCAGGCTGCGCTTTCGGCATACGGCTTTCCGGAAGGCTGGTTATCCGTTGTGCTAATTCAGCTTGTAAAGCTCTGGCGGGCCGGACAAGAGATAAAAATGTCAAAAAGGGCAGGTTCATATGTCACACTTCAGGAACTGGTGGATGAGGTTGGTGTGGACCCGGTACGCTTCATCTTCCTCACCAAGAGTAATGACTCAGCTCTGGATTTTGACATAGATCTTGTAAAAAAACAGGACAGTGAAAATCCGGTCTATTATGTCCAATATGCCCATGCCAGAATATGCAGCATTTTCAGGAAGGCAGCCTCGGAAGGAATATCGCTGCCTGATGTACCGGATGGGCTCCTGGAACGACTTGTGTTAGACGAGGAGATGGCATTAATCAAGCGCATGGCCTCATTTCCATCCCTTTTGATTGATATCTGCAGTAGCCTGGAGCCCCATCGTCTGACCTATTACCTCACTGACCTGGCCGCTTTGTTCCACAGATACTTTAACCTGGGTACGAAAACCCCTGATTATCGGGTACTTACTCATGATAGTGCGTTGAGCCAGGCAAGGTTGTTTCTGGCGGGGGCGGTAAGGATTGTAATAGGCAATGGGCTTGAACTCCTGGGCATAAGCGCGCCAGAGAAAATGTGAAAAGGGTTCTGAGACCATGCCCCCCCAAAAATCAAAAGCCAAAAAGAAGGGCAAAAGATATCGGGTGGACCTTTCTCGCACATCTCTTTTTTTCTGGTGCCTGGGGACCTTATTCCTCCTGGCGTGGATTTTTGTGCTTGGAATTCTTGTGGGCCGGGGTTTTTTCCCCCAGGGAGTCGAGGCCCTGTCCAAACTACGGGTCCCAATCGGCAAGCTGCAGGGTGTTGTTGGCAATAGAAAAACGTCCGATTTGGATTCCATCAAAGGGCTGGATAATAACCCGGAATTTGAGTTCTATGATCAATTGTCTGTTAAAAAAGATGAATTGGCCAAAAATAATACGTCAGGCGCCAAAAAGGCAGGGGGGCAGACAGAGCTGGCCAAGCGGTTTGAAACAGATAAACGTTCTGCCGAACAAGTTGAAGCTCCGAAAAAAAATCAATCAAACTTCAATAATGGAGGAGAGCAGACCAAGCCCGCTGGAGAGATCAAGCCTATGGATACTGGCGGGGCCTACACCGTGCAGGTAGCTTCCCTTGACAGTGAAAGTAAGGCAGTCAAGATGGCCGGCCAACTTGAAAGTAAGGGCTATCCGGCATACGTACACAAGGTCAATGTAAAAGACAAAACCTATTACCGTGTAACGTGCGGGAAGTTCAAGGACAAAAAAGAGGCCGGTGATTTTAAGAGCCTGTTGTATGAGAAACAACAAATCAAAGGTTTTGTTACAAAGGGCTTTACCGATAATGTTCAACTGGACACTAAGAAGAGAAAGGAACTGGCAAGCCTCGTTAGAGAGATCAAGTCCACAGAAACTGGCGGGGCATACACTGTGCAGGTAGCTTCCCTTGACAGTGAAAATAAGGCAGTCAAGATGGCTGACCGGTTAAAAAACCGGGGGCATCCGGCTTACGTAAAAAAGGTCAATGTAAAAGGCAAAACATACTACCGGGTGAGGTGTGGGAGATTCAGTGACAAAAAAGAGGCCGGCGATTATGAAATGCTGTTGACCAAACAGGATAAAATCAAAGGTTTTGTAATCAAATTAGAACAATAAAGGATGGTTTCAATGCATATCAAAAAAGCGGCTGCAGGCGATATTGCCGCCATCCACAGGATCCTGAATTATTACGCAGAGCAGGATCTTTTGTTACCAAGGTCTTTGAGCGAACTTTATGATCATTTAAGGGACTATTTTGTCTTGGAGAACAAGGAGAAGGCGCATTCAATACACGGGGTGTGTGGCCTGCGTGTATACTGGGAGGACCTGGCTGAGATCAAGTCCTTAGCTGTTTCTGAAGACCAGCAGGATAAAGGTTTCGGCTCAAAGCTTGTCAGGGCCTGTCTGCAGGAGGCCCGGTCTTTAGGGATAAGGAAGGTGTTTGCGCTTACTTATGTCCCCGACTTTTTTATAAGACTTGGGTTCAAGGAGGTAGACAGATCGATATTTCCCCAAAAGATCTGGGCAGATTGCCTGAAATGCCCCAAGTTCCCCGACTGCGATGAGGTCGCATTAGCAATCGACTTGCAGTAAATTTAACAGCAGAGGTCGGGAATTTTTAAGATGCAACACTACATTGGGAGGATATAATGTTTGGCATTGGCATGCCGGAACTGATTGTTATTTTGGTCATCGCCCTGATTGTTATTGGTCCGAAGAAACTGCCCGACCTGGCCAAAGCACTTGGTAAAGGTATGGCAGAATTCAGAAAAGCCACAAAGGAAATTAAGGATAGCCTGGATGTGGAAGAAGACCTAAATGAAGTAAAAAATGATTTGGTCGATTCCATTAGCGGTCTGGACATACCAGAAAAACCGGAGCCGCCAAAAGCCATTGAAGCAGAAGAGCCAAAATATAGTGACATGGACGAAGTACCTGAAGATCACGAAAAGGTAGAAAATGAAATCCGGGAGGACAAAAAGGAGTTAAACGGCAGAGATAAAGCAGAGGAGACAAAAGATGGGGGATAGCGCCGAAAAACAGCCTTTCCTGAGCCATCTTGAGGAACTGCGCAAGAGGCTTGTTGTGTGTGCTATTGGTGTGGGAGCCGGTTTTGTCATTGCCTATATCTTTGCAGAAAGGCTTTTTCAACTGTTGGTGGCCCCTCTTAAGGCTGTGATGCCGGAGGGCGATCAACTGATCTTCACTAATCTGCCTGAGATGTTTTTTGCCTATATCAAGGTGGCCTTTATTGCAGGTATCATGGCTGCCTCTCCTCTGATCTTTTACCAATTGTGGATGTTCATCGCTCCGGGCCTTTATCAGAAAGAAAAAAAAATGGCGATCCCTTTTGTCATATCTTCCACTATTCTTTTCGTAGGAGGAGCGCTCTTTGGCTATTTTGTCGTCTTCCCCTTTGGGTTTAAATTCTTCATAGGGTTTTCCAATGAATACGTAAAGGCCCTCCCGTCTGTAAAGCAGTACTTTTCCTTCTCCATGAAACTACTCTTTGCGTTTGGTGTCGTCTTTGAACTCCCTGTCATTATCTTCTTCCTGTCGAAGATGGGAATCGTTACACCCCAGTTCTTGCGTCAAAAACGCAAGTACGCTATTCTGTTGGCTTTTGTCCTGGCTGCTATACTGACTCCTCCGGATGTCATCACGCAATGTATGATGGCCGGGCCCCTGATCGTGCTGTATGAAATTGGAATTCTGGTTTCAAGAGTTGCTCAGAAGAAAAAAGAAGGGGGAGAAACAGCGAAGGCCGAAGCGGGTGAAGATTAATTAATCGGCCTAAACCACTACCTCGGGTAGTGATACCATAACAAGGTTCTACCAGTTGAGTAATTACTTGGCCATAAGTGATCTAAAGTGACTAAAGTGAACTAAAGTGCCTAAAGTTAAGGAACTTCGTGACTTTTTTAAAAAGACTGGCTTCATCAAGGCCTGCGCGACAAATCAGACCAAGGGACCCCGGGTAATATGTAGTCAAAGAATTCGACCGTCTTGTCTGCCAAGAGGCACAGTAACAGTTGGCTCAGCCAAGGCCTTGATCAAGAACTTTAGACAATTTGAAAATGTTAAATATTACCTTGAACTTTAGGCACTTTAGTTCACTTTAGTCACTTTAGATCAC
>JAKLQB010000336.1 GCA_022013615.1 Desulfobacterales bacterium
AAACGCTACAAAAACCGAGATAAAGCAGAAAAGCACATAAGGATTATCAGAGACAGCCTTCGCAGCATTTTACAGAAGTTAGCATGAAGTGCCGGGATTTCAAAAGATCAGTGAAGTTTATCCCTCTTGACACGCCTCCTCCCCTTCCTTATGGGCCAATGAAACCATAATCTTCTGCGCAATTCCCCTGCCAATTGCAAGCCTCGTGCAGTCATGGCCCAGGATGAGCCTGCCCTCACCGCTATTACTTATGATCTCGACATGATCATCAAGCCGTAAACCCATATCTGCCATCCGGGACCTTGCTGTCTTTCCCCCGGCCATTTCACGAATTACAACCATTTCCCGCGGCTTGGCCATGGTCAGGGGCATTAGAGGCCTCCTCTGGGCGCGGCATTCTGCGCAAAGCCCGTAAATCTCCATCCTGTGCTGAAGCATATGAAATCCGTGCTCGGCCGCAATCGCCACTTGCAACCGCTCCATATAGTCGTTCGCAAATTCAACAATTTTTCCGCACTTGGTGCAGATGAGGTGATCATGGTGCCTGCCCAGATGCCGATGCTCATAGCGAACGGGCTGCCCTTCGAACTGCTTTTTCTGCGCAAAGCCCAGGTCGACCATCCGATTCATGCACTGCCGGACAAATTCTGCGTCATAATCGTAGCCTTTTTCTCTCAGAAGCCGGTACATCTGTTCAATGGTTACATGTTCTTCTGTATCCAGAAAGGCATCAACAATGTTTAGCCGGTCTTGAATGAGGTCGTTTCCGTCAGTCTCTACAAGAGCCTTAAAATTGATTTTTTCCAGGTAATTATTGGTTTTCATGGCGTTTTATCACCTGTAATCCTACTGAATTACTTCATCTGTTTTATTTTCTCGAAAAAATCCTATAAAACCCTTAACAGCATTGGCCATAAAAAATCTTTCACGTTTTTGGGTATCAGGGTCCATTCTTTCAAAGGCCCTTAGATCCGGGTCTTGTTCGAGTAAGGTATCGATGCATCTTCTCACAAGGTCATCATCACCATTTAGTCGACCTGTGGTGGATTCACGAATTATTCTTTTCCATCGCATCAGCTGCTCCCGGAAGGTTCTCAAGAGCCGGTGGGAGCTTTCAGCTCCGTCAAAATGTGCGTAACAAATGGGCTGATCTTCTATGGCCAGCAATTTATCAACACTTTTCACACAAACATCAAAAAAAAACCTGGGCGGCGTGGCCGGACGGAGGTACTCCATGTCTTCAATGACCAAATAGTTCCCCCCTGCCTCACCCACAAAAAGCTGATTTCTGTAACTGAAGCTCAAGTGATGAGCGGCATGGCCTGGTGTTTCTATAACCATAAGATCTTTCAAATCATTTTCCGTGTGGGGGATTAACCTGTCTCTTGCAACAGGCTTAGGCGGCCCGTATACTTCCGCAATCTCCCCAAGGACAGCCAGGCTACCCTTCCAGAGCTTTGAGGGATCAGTAAGATAGTCTATGCCGTTCTCGTGACAGATGACCCTTGCCATGGGGTAATGGTCCAGTAATTCAGCCAGGCCTCCACAATGATCTATATGTAAGTGGGTGAGAAAGACATAATCCACCCTCTCTACTCCCATATAATCCAAGGACTCAATCAGACGAACGGCCGTATTAGCCGGCCCTACATCAACAACTATGGCCAAATCATCCTGGCAGACCCATGATCCGAAGAAATGATCAAAGCCTGGCATGTCCTGCTTCATTTCGATCAATGTTGCGCGCATTTAAGTATCTAAAGTAAGGAATTAGGGTCACCCATTTTAGAGGTAGTCTTCGCCGCTATCCCTCCCCTTGGAGACCATTTAATTGTTACTGTAAGCCAGGCGGGCTCACAGGCCTTATATAGTAAACTGGCAATTTCTTCGGTGATATACTCCTGCCAGTTTTTCTTATTTCTCCACATGATTAGATAGTCCCTGACAGATTTGCTTTCGAGGATTTTCTTCCTTGGTTTGTACTGTATTGTTACAATACCCTGATCATGCCTTTCTGAGACGGGGCAAAGGGATTGGAATTCCGGGTATTCCCATTCGATCAGGGGCGTATGTGCCCTTGCAGGGAATGTAAGCAATATAACCTCTTCAGGGGTTTCAACTTGCGTATCTGGTGCCTTTGAATAGTCTGTCATTATAAAGCCAATGTATTGTTTATTAGTAAATATTCAGGTTCTGGGTTCACGGTTGGTCGCTTTGCGCTCTTCATATTGCTTGACATAGTTGATGAACCTATGAACGGCAGCAGTTACGCGCAATGCGCCACCCCTCGATATCTCAAAACCGTGCAGTTTTCATCAGTTAACCTTGAACCCCTGGCCCAGACCTGGCTTTCCTCTCCCGTTGCGTAGAAACTCCTTGAGTAGAATTCCGTGCGATCGTTTCAAGAATGCAGATCA
>JAKLQB010000029.1 GCA_022013615.1 Desulfobacterales bacterium
ATGTTCCGCAAAAAATTAAGGGCCCTTCTTGTTCCTGCCCTCCTACTCTTTCTCCTCTTAGTAGCTTTAATCCTCCTTCTTAACAGCCTGATACAAAACCCATCTGTTCAGCGCTATTTGTTGGGCGAAGTGTCCAAAGTAATAAAAGGATTTGATAATGGGACTGTTCCTTTGACCAAAGAGGAATTGCCCGATGGCCCTTGAGTCGCCTGATAGGTTACGTTTCTTCTAAAAGATCCCGGAGGGCCGGCTTCAGATAAATATTACTAAGATCAAAACGCCTTAGGGCCTGGGTGAGCGTTTGCACTTTTTCCCCAACAGTGGCTTTTGTGTTGACAATGATAACCTGTTTGTCCCTTATCCGACAAAGACCTCCTGAAGGGAAAGCTGTCTCACTTTCTATATACTCGTACCGGATCTGTATCCCAAGGGTGTGAGCCAGCGCCTCGAGATGACCCAGAACTACTGTTTCATCCAAGCCGGGTTCCTTACCCTAACGTTGCAGACCTGAAACGTTAAGGTTTACTCCGTTTATTAAGGAAGTTAACTCAACCTCTTCATGTCCTCAACCAATTGCCGCACAGCATCTGCGGAATGGTCAAGGGCCACCTTCTCGTCATCCGTGAGCCGGATCTCAATGATTTCTTCAACACCGTTTTCACCGAGCTTCACCGGTACACCAATAAAGAGATTGTGGATGCCGTACTGCCCATCTAAGCAGACGGCGCAGGGAAGAAGTTTTTTCTTGTCCTTCAAAATTGCCTCGGCCATCTCAACGGCGGCAGATGCAGGCGCGTAGTAGGCGCTGCCCGTTTTGAGAAGACCAACGATCTCTGCACCGCCGTTTCTTGTCCTGTCCACAAGCGCTTGGATTCTCTCGGGGGTCATCAATTCAGTGATGGGGATCCCGGCCACCGTGGAGTATCGAGGAAGCGGAACCATGGTATCACCATGGCCCCCAAGCACAAAGGCGTGGGTATTTTCCACCGATACATTGAGCTCCATGGCGATGAAGGCACGAAAGCGAGCAGAATCAAGAACACCTGCCATCCCAATGACCCTGTTTTTAGGAAATCCGCTGGTTTCATATGCCACGTGGCACATGGCGTCTAAAGGATTGCTTACAATTATCAGGATTGCATCGGGAGCAACCGCTGCTATTTCCTTTGTGACAGAGCTCATAATACCCATATTGGTGGACAGAAGATCATCTCGACTCATACCAGGTTTTCTGGGAATCCCGGCCGTGATGATAACAATGTCCGAATCTTTTGCTTCACTATAACTGCCAGTAATCCCTGTGAGCTTTGCATCATGCTTTTCAATTGGCGCTGCCTCGGCAAGGTCGAGGGCCTTTCCGGCTGGAACGCCTTCAATGATATCAAGCAAGACCACATCAGCCAGCTCTTTTTCCGCAAGGCGCATGGCAACAGTGGCTCCCACGTTACCAGCACCTACAACCGTCGCTTTTTTTCTCATTTTTATTCTCCTTTCCTTGTGGGAAGATAATGTTATAAGTTGTGAGGCTTTTTGACGGCATTGAACTACCGCCGGCCTTTGCTAAATGAATTTGCCTTTAGTATAAAGAAGAAGCCCCTTTGGGTCAATGAAACCGATTCAGTGGATCTCCCTTTGAACGCGTCTTTTCGGTGAATATTTTTACACAGGCTTCCCACAAAAAGGACAGAAACGGAATGTTGGTTTCAAAGGCTTACCGCAATTGGGGCAGGCCTGACCAGCCTTTTCCCAGGTCTCAGTCCATATCCCTCCTGATTCAGCAGATACACTCCCGCATCTCTGGCATTGCACAAAAGGAACTCCTTTTTTAACTCGAAAGATGGGCAGAAAAAAGGCAGAGAA
>JAKLQB010000337.1 GCA_022013615.1 Desulfobacterales bacterium
CGTAAAATTGCTATTTTTTTCTTGACAATAAATCGCAAAATTGCTATCTTGTACGTAAAAAAAAGAGAGAGGCCAGGATGGCAGAAATTGAGGTCGTAATATTCATAGAAGAGGATGAGAGCTGTCCGCTGCTTGAATGGATGGACACACTTCATCCTAAAGCTCAGGATAAATGCATAGTAAAGATCGAGCGGCTAGAAGATATGGGGCACGAACTGCGCCGACCAGAAGCGGACTATCTCCGCGATAAGATTTATGAGTTAAGAGCTGCTCTACAAGGAATCCAATACAGGATACTCTATTTTTTCCACAACAAACTGGGAATAATATCACACGGGTTAATAAAGACCGGAGATGAGGTCCCGCCAAAGGATATTGATCTCGCGGTCGCTAGGAAAGAAAAATACGAGCAAAATCCTTTAAAGCACACATATGGGGGGTGAGAGTCATGAAAAAGGAAAGGAAAACAACTGATGCTGTTAGCATCCTTCATCGCCGTTATATCGGTGATGATGCCGAAAGGAAAGCTTCCCTTCAGGAGGAGAGGGTAAACGCTGAAGTGGCCCGGATGATTTACGAACTCCGTAATGAGGCGGGCTTAAAACAAAAAGATCTTGCGGAACTAATCGGAACAACCCAGTCTGTAATCAGTCGTCTTGAGGACGCTGATTACAATGGTCATTCTCTATCAATGCTAAGTAGAATCGCAAAAGCATTAAATCAAAAGCTCAATATTTCAATGACTCACACGGATAAAGAGGATGAAACGATACGGTTTGTGTTTCGAGAAGTCGCTCGTGGTCTTCGAAGAGATAGGGGGCTTGGGATCGAGCAATTCACCAAAAAATCTGGCATTGACCGAGGAGATGTTATCGCAATGGAAAGGCACCCCAAATATAAGCCTTCACCTCTTGTCATCCATAAACTAAGCAAATTCTATAATATTTCGCAGAAAAAATTAGCTGTTTTAGCTGGTGCGATCAAGGATATGCCTCCCGAAATGGAGACAGAAGCGTCAAGGTTTGCAGCCCAATCAGAATCTTTTTCAAAGTTGACTGATGAGGAACGTAAAACACTTGATCAGTTTGTAAAATTCCTTAGGTCTGAGGATTCAGAATAAATAATGGTTGATGAGTCAACGAAACGGGAAATTGATAAGGTGGTCATGAAGACATTAAAGGAGGCTGGCATGAGAGAGCCTCCATTTCTCGTTGACGATCTTTTTGAACATCTTGAAATAGACAGGGAGTTTTATGATCTGGAAGATCCAAGCCTCATAAGGAGGTTCGTCCATAAAGTTAAAGTAAAAGGGAAAATTCTTTCGACAATAAAGGAAAAGATAAAATTAGCTGCGATGTGGTTACCCAATAAGGGCCGCAGAGATCGTATTTATGTTGACTCATCATTACCCGAACCAAAAAGGAAATGGGCCTCCTTCCATGATGCGACACACGGTATCCTTGAATGGCACAAACCTTACTTTCTCGGGGATACAGCACAGACATTGGACCCAGACTTCCAAAATAC
>JAKLQB010000338.1 GCA_022013615.1 Desulfobacterales bacterium
GCAATGACATGGTAGCCGCTATTGACCATGTGAAAAATGGACTGGATGACTTTTCGGATCTTATCCGTCTGGGAGTAAGTGCGTTTCATCCGCTTGGACACAATTTCCATACTGACATCGCCCTTTTGCAGCTCTTCTCGGTTCAGTACCCGGACGCCTCGGGTGCGCTCGGCTTTGTGCCCTTCAAATGATATATTCACCTCTTTCATATGCCAGGCCTCGGCAAGTTTGCCGAATTCCGCCTCAGCCCCCTTGTGGCCGCCGCTGTACAGCGTGATTTTTGAAATGTCTGTCATTTTTTTATCTCCTGAGTTTTTTTAAGATGTTGTGCGATAATGCAAAAAAAACACCCCGCCACTGTTTGGCAGGGTAAGCGAATAAAGTAATTCCGATTTTCTGTATTGCAACCCTGGCCGTCATATTTTTTTCAAACAGTTGCCGCGACCCGCTTCCGTTATTTCTGCTCGCATTTTAACCGCCGGCGAGCTTTGCGGTGTATCCGTGTTTCTTGATCTCATCCAATAAGGTTAAAGGTGTCAGGTCTTGACATTTGACATAAGGCCTTTAACAGATTGCCCTGGGGAGTCTCCAATATGATGTGGGGCTGTCCATAAGCGCATAAGAGTGAATAGGAATACCGTAACGGTCGTGGTAATCATCCAGTATGCCAAGAAATTTCTTCCTGTCACGGTCATCAAGAAAAATATCCATTCTCTCATTGCCACGGCTTGTCACATGGTATAAAGTACCGGGGTATTCTATCCTTAATATCCTTCCCATGATTGTAGTTTAAATCGCTTTCGTATTTATATTAAATGTAAAGGCCTGACACCTTGTTTCTATTTACTGTTCAAGGATGATCGAGGCATTTGGGAATCTATGGAACTGGCTGGCGGATCTTTAAAGTTTTTGGTTGTCGGATGGGTTGCGATCAAAAATGCAATCCTGTATCCTCATATTTATGACAACATGCAGACATAAAAAACTTGTCCTCCTAGAAAAGCAGGTAAAAAAGATCCGCTGCCGACATTGCCACCTCACAATTGACGAAAAGGAGCTGGGGAGCGGCTACTGCCCTGAGTGCCAGGAGGTTTACGGCGTGCGGCGTCGGGACTTTGAGGAAGTCAAAACAAAAGACGAGGGTGCAGTCGTATACCGATGCGAAGATTGCGGAACGCTCATCACGATAGAGTGATATGATGGGGTCATGCGAAGATCTTTTCCCCACGCCTACCACGATTCATCACGTGATACCACGCATCTGGATATTGAATTTTTAACGGTCCAGACATGGGGCCAGCATGTCAAAAAATAATTCAAGACTCAAAAGCCCCTTTGCTCTCGGGCAGCGCAATCCTGCGCTTTTCAGGGTCGCTCTGCCGCCGATACAATATGGCCGTGTGTCCGATCATACCCACCACCTCGGAACCGGTCTCACTTTCAAGAACGCCTGCTATTTCGCTCTTCTGATCCTTTTCTTTGAAATCAATAAACTTCACCTTTATAAGCTCATGCCGATCAAGGGCCTTTACAGTAGACAGGCGTATCGCCGGGGTCAATCCCTTCTGACCGATAAAGACGACGGGCTTCATACTGTGAGCAAGACCTCTCAGGTATTTTCTTTGAAAGCCTTTTAATTTTTCCATGATCTTCCTTCAAACGCATTAAGAGTCACAACCTGCATAAAATGAATTCTATCCTGGTCATCATCAAAAGTTACATCAAGAACAAACGGCAGGCCTGACCCCATCTCCACTCACCTGAGGATGGCCTCCTTGATCGCATCCCCAACCTCATGAGTCTTGTGGGTGCCGCCCATGTCCCTCGTCCTTGCCTGTCCCGAGGCGAGCACCTTAGCGACGGCACCCTGAATATCCCGGGCGGCCCCCTCCTCCCCTAAATGCTCCCACATCATGCGGATCGACTCAATGGTGGCGATAGGGTTGATCACCGCCTTTCCCGCGTATTTCGGGGCGGAACCGTGAATCGGCTCGTACATTGACGGGTATTTCTTTTCAGGATTTATGTTTCCTCCTGCTGCAAAGCCCATTCCCCCCTGAAGCATGGACCCGAGATCGGTGATGATATCCCCGAAGAGGTTCGAGGCCACCACCACATCGAAGTGCTCTGGATTTTTGATGAACCACATGGTGGTAGCATCCACCATGGCCGTTTTTATAAATATGTGTGACCCCTTTTACCTCTGTCAAAAATACAACCCTGGCCCCGTAATTTCAACACATAACCCGGAGTAAAATTCCGATTTGCCCTTGGCACCTCACAACTGCTTCCTGAGAAGAGTCATTTTCATATCAAAATTCCCCCTCTAAGCTAAAAGTACAGGCAATATTCACAAGAACAACAAACAGCTTTGGATTATTATGCTTTTTGGTCATATTGACACCAAGCTTCCAGCCCTGTTTGTTGTTAATGGACATGGTTTTTACCTGTATCTGTACACTACGTATTCCTTCAGGATCAGATGCAACGATATCAAATAAAGGATTATTTTTAGGGGTTATCAAGGCAAGTATATTTCTTCTGCAAAGTTCAGCACAAACATAATACTCACCAGCATTACCAATCATACTATTTTCAGAAACACCCATATAACAACCTCTCGTGTTACTCTTTAGTTACATCAGTAAAAACCTGTCAATTTTTTTTGTTGCTTATGGACCCCTGTTCATGAAAATGGGCGTGCTCTTCTTCCAGAAATATCAAAATAAGGTTTAAAAAAGTCAGCAAAAGGATTCTTTCAAATCTATATTCGAATCGTTAGCTCGATCAAGCGCCTACCAAAAATGCCTTATGTCAAGGCCCCTTCTATTCACGATGTCAAGTTATTTTACTATTTAAGGATGTCCCGAATTCCCCCACGTCCCTAAATTTATTTCAACCTTTTGACAAGTTCTCTGCCAAGCGTACGGCACTGTTCTTTCGCCTCGTCGCCAGTTGGCCTCCTGCTCTCAACTGTCTCGCCCACCTGCTCAAAAAATTTGCCTGCGAGGTATTCAAAAGGCTCTCGCCCTCTCCCACCACCGCCATGGGAAAAGAAAAGCACGGCTGGTTTTCCTTTAACATATTCGCCCGATTTGTCCCACAGATAAATATCATCGAAAAATGTCTTGATCGTGCCAGCGATATAGGAGAAATAATCAGGCGTCCCGAGTGCTACTCCATCTGCGGCAAGGAATTCATCGAGTGTTATGCGTCGCTCGTTTGTGCTGATAACCTCGACTTCCGCTCCAGCCTCTCGAACGCCCTCCGCAAGCGTTTCCGCAAGTGTCTTCGTGTCTCAGAACTGCTGACTGTGATAAATAACTATAACTTTTGGCATTATCGTCTCCTTTCATAATCCTTGATTCCCACGATCATTTTCCTATGTGTTTTATTATTTATCTACTGTTTTTCAATAGACAATCGTCAATAGTCAATCCCTGGCCCAGACCTGGTTTATATGCTCATAATCTGTTCCGAGCACTTAGCTATTTATAGACTTAGAAGTCTGATTCGAGTATGTCGCGCCTCCCGATCCCGTCCCGGTCTCGGGACGGGGAAGGCGGGCTTCAATCCTATTGATGCTGGCCGTGACGCGACCCCCCCTTTCTTCTTATGGACGTGCCCATCTACCACATATTTCTTATAAGAGTTATTTAATTATCTAAGGATGTCCCTCTTTCCATGAGAACTGAAGAAGATAAGCAAGCTCTTCACCAGTTCTGCCATAAAGCCATAGTCAAGTTTTTCCATTGTATCTGATGGAAGGTGATAATGAGGATTGCGGTAAAAAGCTGAATCTGTGATCATGACCGCCTTGAAACCTTGATCCCAAAATGAAGAATGGTCACTGAGTCTCACAGAAGGCATTAACCATCCTCCGAAAGGTACCGTAAGTTTGATCACAGGCAGTTCCGGGTTTTTCCGGAAGGCCCGGAATAAAGAGGCTGTGAAATCCCTGGATTTAAAGTTACCAACAAGACCTATAAAATTTCCTTCTTCGGGATAACCCAAAAACATCAATGGAAACGGATAGCCCTGGCAGCCTGGATTATGACAGGAATAACCCACCATTTCCAGGCAAATCATACCATCGATCTTTTCTCTCTCTTCCTTGGCTCTTCTGGCATACACCCTGCTTCCCATATGTCTGGTGCTAAAAACCGGTGGTTCCTCCAGGGCAAAGGAAACAAATTTAACTGCTAAATCCATTCCTTCGTGATGCTTCATCAGTGCATTTAAATGACGGGCAGTCTCCAGTTGAACGGCTATGGCGCTGGCGTTATCATCTGCACCTACTGTACCGGTTACAGAGTCATAATGGGCTCCCAAAAGGTAGCGTTTAGAAGGATTAGCACAAAAAGAGATTTCCGCCACAACATTGGCTACCGTTAAGTTCCGATACTGATATGGTTCGCTGTGTACTGACAGGCCGATCTCTCGATAGAATGATTCAATATAATTTTCCGTCTTTTTAAGGTTTCCAGGTGTCAGGGCACTTCGCTCACCAATAGTCTGGGTTAGCATTCTGAGATGATCCTGCAATCGTTCGATGGTATTCTGTATGTCAATCACTGATTCCACTCTAACCTCTGCGCCACTAAGGCGGATACTAAAAGCTATTATGGTTGAACAGATTATAACAATAGACCATTTCATTGTAAATAAATTGCGGGAAGGGGGTCAGTGGGATGTGGGGGACGTAGTTGACTATGTTGCCAAACCATTTCCCCGCCTTTTCAATAGTCTTCACATAAAAGATGGACATTGCCAATGTGTACTCGCCTTAGACCTTTTCGCTCAGCGACCTCTTTACAGCAAATGGCATGCCTGCGCGATGTCGTGGGAAGATCATGGAGATAAAAATGGGGATAGAAAGCAAGAAGGCTATAAGGGATTTCAGGGTCCAAACCAGCGATAAAACCGGCTATGGCTTCGACTTCTCGCTCATCCACATAGCCTGGGACTAATAAAGTGCTCGCTAAAAGAAATGGTGGATCAGGTCTTTCAGAAATCCACCCTGACAGTGTCTCAAAGTTCTCAAGTGTTTTTTGATTTGTAACACCGCAAAGTGCATAGTGGATGCCTTCGTCCCAGGCTTTAAGATCTACCTTAATGCAACCTCCTGACTTCATGGAAAGGTCGGCCATTTTAGTCAGAAAAGGCTCCCGTATAGCCCCATTGGTCTCCCAGCAAATCTTGAGAATGGTCTTGTCGGCCTTTTTTAAGGCAAGCTTTGAGGCCTTGAGGGCATGGAGGATCTGAGGTGTCGGATCGCCACCGAAATAGCAAATGCAGGAAGTTGCGTCATCCACAGCGTCTGCCAGCTCCTTGGACGTTATCTTGAGGGACGAAAAAGTCTTTTCCTTATAATGGTAATTCTGGCAGTACAAACAATTGAAGGAACAGGCATGGTAAAATACGGCCAGGTTTTTGTGACCATACTCCGGTCCTTTTGAATGGGCATAACGAGGATACCCGCACCCGGTACCCCCGGGGCAGACAAAATCACCGACACAATTGGTGGGAAGCGGATCGTAATAAAAAGACAGATTTCCTTCGTGCGGCCTCCCCCCCTTGATCCGGCCGTTTTCGACTTTCCTTAGACCACAATACCCCGTGCCTCCTTTGGGTATACGGCATTTTTGGATGCATAGCCCGCATGGCATACCTTCAGATGAAGCGGGAGGTTCTTCCGGAAGCCCGTATGCCTTTCGGCTGTGTCGGTGGACCTGCTTGATCTCTGGCCGGATCTCCTCGAAATGAGTCCTGATACAATCGGCGCAATAGCCAATGGCATCTGAGACGGTGTTTGCCTCCTTAACGCAGTATTGGCAAGTACCCATCCGGGTGAGTGCTCCTTACTCCGATAACATCACGGAATATTTTTCAAAAAGGGTATCCCTGTTGTTTCCTAACACACGTATCAACAGAACATCCTTGCGTTTCACACTCTTGAACCTTCAAGCATATTTCTGAAAGACATACGAAAGAGAACCCGTGGCACGGAGATCATCGCTTTCAAAAGGCAGCTTTTCATGAGACCCTATAATCAGAAAACCACCCTCCGAGAGACAATCAATGACCTTCCGAAAGGCCGTCTTTTCAAGATCTTCCTGATAATAAGTCAGGAGGTTATTTCTCAAAAAGATGAGATGAAAATGGGACCCGGGAGGATCCAGGAGAAGGTTGTGTATCTGCCACGCTATGCCCTTTTTCTGTAAATCATTTATTGCAAAAAGCTTTTCGCCCGCTTCCGCTCTAAAATAAGTAGATAGAAACCTTCCAGAGACCTCTTTCAAACTGCTGGAACCATAGACTCCGGCTTTTGCCCTTTCAAGGTATATCGGGTTCATGTCCGTGGCCGTTATTTCCAGTTCCGGCGAGTGATGAATAGATGTCATTACGCGGTCCCATACCATCTTCAAGCTGTAAACCTCTTCCCCACACCCACAACCCGCAGACCATGCTTCAATTCTATCTCCCTGCTTTTCGATAAGTCTTGGCAATATCTCCTCATCAAGCACCTCCCATAGTTCTCGATCACGGAAAAACCGGCTGATGCAGACGGTCATCAAGCGTTCACATTCATGCCTCGCCTCATCGCTTTTCCCCAGTTCACAAAGATACGCTGACATATTCTTACAGCCCAGGTGCTGCATATGCCGATGAATTCGTTTCTTGACCCCTCTCCTGACCTTTCGATAACCTGGCCATGAGAGCCCGAAGTGTTGTAGTAGTTGACGAAAATGATGATCGTCCATAAAACAAAAAAGTGTACTGGATGGGATATCTTGTTGGCTATATTGACAAACCCTCCCCCCCTTTTCAATATTTTTGAAACAGCAGATCTGGAAACACCCGGTTGTCGCCCTGTTTCGGCTTATGCCCTCCCATATTCCATTATCGATATCGCAAACGATTAACGTTCTTAGTCAACATAGTCAACTATGTCCCCTATTATCACTTATCTTTTTTAATATCGCCAATGAGTTCTTTTATAATGGATATAACGCTCCGTCCTCTTTCACGTGCAATACGATGAGCATCATCAACGATATTGGAGGCTAGTCTTTGAAGTTCTGAAACTGGTGGCACAATAAGATTCATTTTCTGATATTTCCACTCTAGAAAACGGATTGCCAAATTCTCTTCTTGGCGCCTTATGAAACCCCTCAAATTATACTCCTGTGCAAAATAAGAGTCAGATCCCAATGTTTGACATTTTTTGTTGATTTTTGATACCTGACACTTTCTTTCTTCCCGCATTCTACACTTCACTTAAAACCAAGAAGTCTCCATTTGTTTCGCCGGTTATGATCTTTCTTTTTAAAATATTTAAAATCAAAGAATCGAAATTTTAGTTCCTTTTTAGAGGTACCATCTTTTTTCTTAGCAAGATGTGCTCTTCATAAACTTCGCTTACTCGCTGTGCAAAATCATCATATTCATATATGTAATAATCATTTGGTTTTTGATCATTTTCTTTTCTTTTCATATATGCCTTTCAATTTCTTTATAAAACGAGTTTGGTTTTTCGCAAATTGGGCATATGTCTGGAATTTTGTTTAAGGTTGAACCACATACTTGGCAGATAAAAAAGGTAACGTCCTCACCCTCAATTCTTTTCTTAAGCATACCCCAAAAAATGCCTGTTCCTTTTTTCATTTTTTGAAGCAGATTTTCATGTTGCTTTTCAGAGCCCAGAGCATGCGCAACCGCTGTAATGGCGTTCCAATGCGCCTCTTCCTTTATTGCTCTGATATGTTCAGGATAATAGATATTTATTTCATTTAGCTCCAACTGGATTGCCTGGTCCAAATTTTTCCGGGTAGAAAGAATTTCAAATTTTTCTACTGGCCTGCCGGGCGGGTCTCCTAAAGAGAGTAGGGTATTTCTAAAATTACGGCCATGTATGCTCTCGGCTACGGCAAAGGACTTAAAAAGATAAGCTATGTTAGGGTAGCCTTCTTTGAGGGCTTTTTGGGGAAATTTTGCGTAAGCTAAGTGTGCTTGAATTTCACGCACATAGGCTTTGTTAACAATTTGTCTTGTTTGCTGATAATTAAGGGAAGTGTCATTGACGCTTTCTGAGGAGGTAATCCGTTTCTCCCCCTCCTCCCCAAATAGCTTTGTCGGAGAAATTGAAACAAATGCACACCCCCCAGTCAAGGCCATGTACTTGATGAACGTCCTTCTATTCTCATTCATCGATCCCAACCTCCTTTTATTGCTCTTTTAGGCTCCCCAGCTTGGGGGCCCAAGCTATCTTATTGATATTCAAAGGCTGTCGTTAAAAAAATCGGTTTGCTCTTGCCATCTAAACGGTTTCGTCTTAGATGTCTACTATTGGCTGCAAAATTGCCACTCCTGGACTAAACAATGATATATTTTCCAGACATTACAATGGAATGTCAACAACAACGTTCCCTTCCCCCCACTGTGACTCTCAAAATGCTAATCAAACTCTGTTGGAACTTTCCTTGCGATTAACCCCGTATTAACTGTCAAAAATGAAGACCACTCTGGCTTCACTGTAATTCACAATTCAAGATGTGACCCCGATCACGATCACATTCCCGCAAAATACCTCACCCGCCGGGGCAGCACTGTGACCGTTGTGGGTGTGGTGCCAAACATCTCACCGTCCGGAAGCAGGCCCTTTTCCGGTATGGTCTGGACAACGGCACGTTTGCCGCGCAACACGCGGACCCTCGGATTGGTGAGGTGCGTGCCTTTAAAAATCTTGGGAAACGTGGTGATCAGGCTCAACCGGCTTAGCGGAGAGAGAATGACGGCGTCGAAGCAGCCGTCATCGATTTTAGCCTCCGGCGCCATGAGCATATCGCCGCCGGTGTAACGGGAATTGCAGAATTCCACAAAGCAGTTGCGCCCCCTATACGACTTTCCATCGATTTCGAGTTCCATTTGGTGAAATTGCAAGCCGATCGTCCGGTGAAGCACGCCGATCACATAGCTCAAATCACCGGTCCAGCCGAAACGGGCGGCTGTATGGGCCGCGTCGGTCACAAAACCGAATCCCATCAGATTAACAAAGTAAAAGGATTCGTGACCCTGGGTGAAACGACAAACGTCAACGGCTAATGTGCGCTGTCGGCTGATGGCGGCGATCCCGTCGGCTATGGAGTGGATGTTCAGATCTTTGGCAAAGGAGTTGCCCCGGCCGACCGGAATGATGCCTAACGGAGGAATGGGCCGATCACCGTGAAACTTGAGGACGCCGTTGAGCAGGTAATAGTTTGTCCCATCGCCCCCCATGGCAATCAGGGCATCGAACTGGCTCAAAGGCAGCCCCTGGACAATCTTGAGTGCATGGGCGTGATATTGTGTTTCAAACACTTCACAGTGAATATGGCACGCCGCCAATTGATCAACGGCCTGCGAAATGTCATTTGCCTTGTTTCGTGGGCCTATCAGCGGTTTGGCGATTAGGGCAACTCTCATATTCTTCCGTCGGATCATCCATAGGTTTTCAGATACGATCCCTTTTTGCATATTTTGTCAATGTGGAGCAAAGGGACGGGTTGTGCTACCATCATCTTTGTGGCACTCTTTCACGTGCTTTGTCGGTCCGAGGGTTTGAGAAAGTTTTTAGATATTTCTCAAACATGTTTCTTCCAAGGTTGTTTATTTACAATTGGGCTTCCACCGGTTTTACTTATCTTATTCTTTCCGCACTCAACGCTCCCAGATTGAAAAAGGTCAATTTATAATTTAATGGGCGTCACCCGCTTTCCCCACAACTTATTATCTTATGTACCCTATTCCACGTCCCCTTTTTCACATGTAAGTCAACCGGCGATTGGGCCGCTTTAGATTATGGTCGTGCTTTCATGGCCATGACATTGTATATACCCGGAAGAGTTAGACAACCACCGGGATCACAGGAGTCAAGTTTAGTCCCATTTGACATTTCCCATCTCTGTATTTCATCAGCCATCCTTGTTATGATGGCAGCATAATCAATGGTTCGGAACACTTTTCTCTTTTTTATAGAAGCTAAGAACGATCAGAGGCCCCATTTGGCAAAATGAAAGATTTGATTCCAGCCCCCTTTTTCACTCACATTTTTGATAATATAGGGCAAGCCATACGGTTTCTGTTGTGGCATCAGTCCATTCGACGCGATGCTTTAAATGGGCTGGTAGATGAATGTAATCGCCCGGTTTCAAAACCACGGTTCCCGCTTCTCCTTCAATTGAGATGCCAGCGCTTCCCTTAAGAACTACAACCCACTCTTCTTCACTTTGATCATACCACTTACCCTTTTGTGTTGAGTGGCCTTTGGATATGATTCGCTCAAGTTTGAATGAACCGTTCTGGATAATCTTTTCAAACAATTCGTTGGGAAGTTCTTTTGGTATATCTGAGTAAATGTTAGAACCAATCATAAGACACTCGCATTAAGAGTCACAATCTGCATAAAATGAATTCTATCCTGGTCATCATCACAAATTTCTCTCTGCCCGATTCCCCGGGCGATCACATGATGCAGTAAACTCATCCCTTCACCACCATAATGTGTTGCACTTATAAGTTGAATTCAGGTTATGTCATATCTCTTTTCTCGGTCTTCTTTTTCGCGCAAGAGTCAAGCGTAGATTTGATCCCTTTATGACCCCTTCACAGGTTTTGATGGCCTATAATTCTTGGGGATATGTCAGTAGTATCCCAAGAAAATTGGATAGTGTTCGACCTTGAATAATAATCACAAATATTATACTGAAAACTTAAGAAACATTGCAGCTCAACAAACTCTGCCTGACGACTTCAAAAATATCGCCAAACCTCAAAACTCCCGTAACCTTATTGTCATTATTTTTCACGACAAGTGGCTGATGGACACCCATAACATATAAATGCAATGCTTTTTCAAGTATGTCTGTTTCTTTGATATATTCTATTTTTTCGGGGATATGCACTACATCGGCAACCTTTAACCGGCTGCCTCGCTCGCAAATGGTTTGCGTTGGTTCCATCCATAAATTAAAATCTTTGACTGCCTTCATGACAAACTCGGCAGTAAGCATGCCCTTTTTCTGTTGTTGTTCGACCTTTTTATAATTAGGCTCCAAGACCCGAAAAATATCGATCATGGTTACTTTGCCTATAAAAACACCGTTTGCGTCAACCACAATTGCGTCTCGATGGGCATGTTTGTTTTCTAATTTCCGGGTTTGCTCCAAAGCCTGCAAAACCTCAACCAAGCTGTCTTCTTTTCGAACTGTCACGTAATTCGAAATCGGTATCATTATCTCTTTCACTTGAATTTCACTCATATACTCTCCTATCTTGAATATGATTAGGGTGAGGGATGCAAAAACAAACTTTATTCATTGATTCTACATAGCACAATCGAGTTAAATTGAACAATTATTTTTTAATGTAGTCAATGCCAAATTTTTGTTTAATCAGGGACATGACAAAAAATTGAAAAATAAAAACCCCAACATCTTGAAGGGCCACGCAGACTTGGTGAGCAATAATAACCGATATTAATACGCCGATATTAGGCATATATTTGGTGTTGTTGACATACTCAAGACTTTTACGTGCTTTAAATTCTGGTTTTTTCTTTATTAGCTTAGAACGTTTGATTGGTTTTCAAAGAAAAGTATTGCACGCTGAATCGATTCAGACCACTCCTTGACCCTTAGGACATCTGAGGTTTTATCTTATACCATAGATGGTCGGCAGCAACCAGGAAAGCGTAACCCACATAATCAGAAGCAGCGGCCCCCCAATCCGGAGGAAATCGTTGAAGGTGTATTGCCCCGCGTTCATGACGAGAAGATTGGTCTTGTAGGCCATGGGGGTTGCATAGCTCATGTTGGCTCCGAACAGTACCGCAAGGACATACGGTTCGGGAGGTTGACCCATTTGGGTAGCAATGGAAACGGCGATAGGGGTGCCGATCACCGCTGCCGCATTGTTGGATACAATATTGGTGAGGATCCCCATCAAAAGCATCAGTCCACTGATCACGAAATTTGGCGATGCGCCTCCCGCCAGAGTCACAAAAAGCCGTGCCAAATAATCCGCACCGCCGGTCTTCAGCAGGGCCGTCCCTAAGGCCAGGCTCGCAGCTACGATAAGGATGACCTGCGCACTCAGGGCTCTCGTAGCATCACGCCATTCCAGGCATCCGGTAAAGATCATCAAGAGCGCCCCGCATGGTGCGCTAATCGCAATCGGCAGCAACCCTAAAGCAGCCGTTAGAACGACGCCCACCATAATAAGCAATGCCACCGGTGCCTTTCGGGTGAAGGGCAGATCCATCGTGGCATCGAGAACAAGGAAATCCTTCGCTTTTTTTAGACTGGCGATCTGCTCACGGGGTCCCTGAACCAGAAGAACGTCTCCGGCCCTCAGCCGAATATCACCGATTTCGTCGTATACCTTTTCCAGGTGCTTGCCCACTCTGTGGAGAGCTAATATAATCAGCCCGTAGCGGTCCGCAAAGCGAACTCCGCTTAGGCTCCTTCCCTGAAGAATAGACCCTTCTATCACAACCACTTCTGCGATCTGTTGATCTTCAGCCTTCAGGGGGTTTTCATCATCAACGGGCTTATCCACTGAGTCCTCAGGATAGAGAGTTCCCTCGAGTACCTTTTCAAACTCCTTCAATCGTTCGGGAGTTTCCTGAACAATCAGGTGATCGCCGGCATGGAGAATCACACTGGGAAGCGGCATTATGAACTTTTCAGGCCCGCGCTCCACACCCATGATCTTCATGGCACCATCGGTCATCTTTATGGCTTCGGTCACCGTTTTGCCTTCAGCCGGGCTTCCTTCCAGAATGGCAAGGTGGGCAGCGAAAATCCTGGGGGAGGTGTCTGCCAGAGGCTGCTCCCTTTTAGGTATGATTTTTGGTGCCAGGAGCCAGAGATACGCAATTCCGACGCCCCCGGCAATGACCGCTGGCATTAGGAAATCGAACATCTCCAGCCGTCTCAAGCCCATACTTGCAGCCACGGAAACCACGAGCAGATTTGTGGAGGTACCGATGGTGGAGCACGTCCCGCCCAGCAAAGTGGCGAACCCCATGGGCATCAGAACTGAAGAGGCCTTCATACCTGTCCGGAGAGAAACGCTTATCAAAATGGGGAGAAACAGAACGACCACGGGAACATTGTTGATGAAAGCGCTGATTAAGGCCCCGACTAAGAGCGTTAATAACAGGGAGATGTTAGGGCTGATCTTCCAGAGCCGAGCCAACGCTCTCCCCACAGGTTCCAGCGCCCCTGTGCGTACGATGCCCTGTCCGGCAATCATTAGGGCACATACGGCAACCAATGCCTCGTGTCCGAAACCTTGGAAAAAGTCCACGGCATGCAGAACGCTTCCATCTACCTGCAAAGGAAAAAGTTCGAAACCCACGGCCAGACATGTGAGAACCAGGAAACTGGAGGATTCTAGTGGAATCTTTTCACGCGTGAACAAGATAAGGGCAAAAACTGTGAGCAACAGCACTGCCAAGGCATGAACATTAGGGGGTGAAAGAAGGCTCATCTCCCATAACTCCATTTTTGGTTAAAGCAAAATAAGTTGATGCTACGATGATACAATTCTTGCATAATACATAAATCGCAGTATTTTCAACTATACCAACGATATTCTTCAACATACAACAAATTGGAGTTAGAACACAAGATGTTGGTATGCTTTAGTATTAATATCAAAGCAAGATATATTGAGAGTACCTCAGGTTGAGCGAAATTTGTGATACTTAACGATTCAGATGAAGATAAGTTCAGGCTTATTTTACAATCAATAGTACAACCCTTTGATTTTCGCCAAGCAAGAACGTTTTGATGATTATTTTTCATTTGTCAAGAGTGAACACGCGACTCACTTGTTTTCATTTTTTTAGCCCCGCTTAAATCAATTCCGTAGATATGATGTGGTGATTCTATCGGTTGCCCGGCTA
>JAKLQB010000030.1 GCA_022013615.1 Desulfobacterales bacterium
CTTGATCCCAGGAGTGTCGTAAATGTTTTGGACATTGAGTCAATGATAAAAATGGGATCACTCGCTTCTATTCAGGGAAGTGCTGATGGATTGCCCGGGATTATTATCGGGAATGAACTTTCCCGAAAGGTTGAGGCTCACCCCAGTGACACCCTTACTGTGGTCTCTCCTGAGGGGAAATCAACACCATCGGGCAGGGCGCCAAAAACCAGAAAGTATAAGGTCACTGCCATTTTTGACTCGGGGATGTATGACTATGATGCGTCCATGGCCTTCATATCTTTAAAAGAGTCTCAGGATTTCCTTGGACTTGGAGATCGAGTGACGGGGCTGGAGATAAAAGTAAGGGACGTATACAAGGCAGATACGGTTGCCCAGGCCATTCAAGAGAAACTGGGTTATCCTTACTGGACCAGGGATTGGAAACTGACAAACAGAAATCTCTTTGCGATGCTCAGCCTGCAAAAAACCACGCTGTTCGTTATCCTGAGCATGATTGTGCTGGTGGGGGCTTTGAGTATCATCGGCACCCTGGTTATGGTGGTCATGGAGAAAAAAAAAGACATAGCTATTTTGAGAGCCATGGGTACTTCTGCCAGAAGTATTATGTCTATCTTTATGCTCCAGGGAGTTTTTGTGGGTATTGTGGGAACTTTATCGGGTCTGGTATCGGGCCTGGGGATTTGTTTCATACTTGCAAAATACAAGTTTATTACTTTACCGGCAGATGTTTATTATATCTCAGCCCTTTCTGTTCAGGTTGAATTCAGTGATGTTTTTTTTGTTGCGTTATCGGCTGTGATCATTTGTTTTTTTGCAACATTATACCCTTCCTGGCGTGCCTCCAAGTTGAACCCCGTAGATGCCATTAGATATGAGTAAGGATATAGCGGATAATCTGTTCTAATCATATGTGAAACCTCAACCGTTTTCTGTTTTAGATTGACAGTGATGCAGCATCATGCTATATATGTAGCAAAGTGCTGCATATAATAGGAGAGCAAACTATGACAAGCCCCATAAGATTAAATTCAGCACTGGTTGCAGCCGCAGAGAAAGAAGGTGCAATACAGAAGCGATCAGTCCCTAAGCAGATCGAATTTTGGGCTGAGTTAGGCAAGTCTGTAGCGTGCGTAATGGACCTCTCTGATGTTTTCGCTATTATCCAGGGCCTTAAGAAGGTTAAAGTGGAACCAGTGACGTCGGTAGCCGTAGACCCAAGGGATGTCTTTAACTCCCTTGAAAATAAGCGTAAAAGCGGCAATCTCGCGGAAAAAGTGACGTCATCTGCAGTCTATTACGAGGCCAGTCTGAGCCAGCAAGGTCTTCTCGATAGAGTCAACTCTTATACAGGGGAGCGGGAGACAGGACATTTTCACAACGGAGAATTCAAGGTACAGGTATGACTGTATCGAAGCAGCTTTGGCTATTGGCCGGTGGTAATGGGGCAGGTAAATCGACTTTTTACCGATTATTCCTGTCTCCACGAGGTATCAAACTCTTGAACGCCGACCTGATAGCCAAAGAAATCAACCCCGAAAATCCAGAAAAAGTCAGTTACGAGGCAGCGAATTTAGTTGGCCGACTACTGGAGGACTTGGTTTATCAAGGCATATCCTTTTGTTATGAAACAGTTTTTTCACATGAGTCAAAGATAGACTTTGTCGCTAAGGCTAAGGCGCAGGGCTACAAAATCATTCTCGTCTATATCCACCTGGAAATCCCCGAGCTAAATGAAGCACGGGTCCAACAACGTGTCACCGAGGGTGGTCACGATGTGCCCGCTGACAAGATACATAACCGAATACCTCGCACCATGAAGCATATTTCGACAATACTGCCGTTGGTCAATGAAGCCAGACTTTTAAACAATTCCTCCCGCAAGAACCCCTACCAACAAGTGGCTATTGTGAAGCAAGGCAGGCGTAAAGAGGTGGTTGACCCGTTACCTACGTGGGCTGAGGACATGCTGAGTGGCATCCCCTAAAACGCCGGCAAATAAACCCTGATGACGGGCAAACCAGTTTTCATTACTCAGAACGCAGCACGCAATTGGGACCTGCTCCTTGTAATTATTGGTGCGCCCAGGGTGATTCGAACACCCGACCTACGGATTCGTAGTGGGGCTAACCAGATGAAAATACGGGTAAAATATAGTAACAGAAGGTAACTATTTTTCAACATTTTTAATAACATATTTTGCCATCACCCCCTCCGCCCTTTCCCACTACAAAAAAAGGACCCTTACACAAACCTCTTTTAACTCGATAGTTATTTCTGCTACTATCTGCTTGATATGGTATATTTGCTTTGGCTTCAAATCGTCACCAACCGGATTTCTGGAATAGAAAAGCAGTGATTAAGAACGCATCTCGAATATCCATCAGAAAAGAAAGGAGGTC
>JAKLQB010000339.1 GCA_022013615.1 Desulfobacterales bacterium
GATATGCCTGTTTCGGGCCGATTCCCGCCACGGCGGCCAGTTACGACCTCTACTGGATCGCCGTACCCCCGAATTTTCAGGGAAGGGGGCTTGGCCGGCGTCTTCTGAAAGAAGCGGAAAAGCGCATCAGTTCAGCCGGGGGCAAGCGGATCTACGTGGATACCTCGCAACGGGTTCAATACGCCAGCACCCGGGCCTTTTACGAAAGCTCCGGCTACCGCCTGGAAACCGTCCTCGAGGATTTTTACGGACAGGGCGAGGGTAAGGTGATCTACTGTAAGAAACTGTATTAGGAGGCTTTTTAACCGATAAATCTTATAGGCTTTCATCATACAATTTGTCAAGAATGAAGACCCCTCTTCCATCATTGGGGCATTTTCCACTCCGCCGGCGCAGGAGAGCTGCGCGCCTTTTTGGGATATTTACCTGCGATGTCGGCGTAAAAGTCCTGAATGATTTTCATATCCGCTTCCATATTTCCGGTCGGGTGAACGACCGGCCCGATACCCCCAACCTTGCGTCGGTAATCCAGATACCCCAGCACGATGGGGACATTCGCCCCCTTGGCGATATGGTAAAAGCCGGATAGACCGGTATTGGCCAACCGTACCAGATCCCGGCGGCATTCGATGGCACGAACGGGGCTGAAATTGTAGTGGTGGCGATAGCCGGGCGTGTTTTTCCACCATCCGTCGTTGGTGATCATGCAGATAAAGCCCTTTGCTTCTGGCAGGTTCCGGGTGATGAGGTCCTCCCTCAAATCAAAAATCTCCCTGCAAATGGCCGCCACTGAAATCACCCAAGCGACGAATCATGCAGAGAGATGCGTCCCTCTTTCCCCTCTCTTTCCCTTCACACACTTGGCATCTTATTATCGTTTCCTTAAAACGCCTATTTTGGTAGCAAAAATGATGGTTTAAGCACTAAGCCAAAATACAACCATATCATAAACATATCAATTGGTTACCTTGGCCCCCCCCGAAACCTCAAAATTAATACCGCCCCCTGTACTGTGACTCCTTTCCTCCGTCGCCCGTCTTCCGTCCTCTATCCTCCGTCTTAATCCCTCTGTCGTCCGTCTTCTTTCGTCGGTCATCCGGTTTCCATCCTCTGTCGGAATCTTTTTCACGAGAATCGCGCCTGTCGTAGACATCTCTTCTTTGCAATGGCTCAACATTGGGATCCGGCTTTGGCGTCTTGTATATATTAGGCGGGGCCTTTTTCTCTTCAAACTGATCACGCGATTTGGACTTAATGGGGGACCTGGGGGTCTTTACCTTTGCCGGTTCAAATCCCCTGTAAGACCTCTCCTCCGGCCTGTCTGTTTTTTTAGCCTCCCAATCATGCCTGTTCTGACGATAGTTGCGGAAATCTTTTTCACGCTGATCTATAAGCTTTCGCTCATCCTTACCCATCGATTTGAATCGCCACGAAGTATCTCTGTTTTTTGATACATACTCCAGCGGCTTCGCAACTATGTCTCTTCCGTCTTTTGTTTTCCATCCCTTTGATCTCATTTCAGCCATGCTAAGCAGCCTGCGGCTCGGCCGTGCATCCCTGTTATCCTGGCGATGCCTGTAGTTATCCTGAATACGTCTTTCCCAGTCACGATCATTTCGGTGTTTCCAGCGTTGATGGGCGTAGATGGGGTCGTAACCATGACGCCTCGCGTAGGGAGAGAACCAGGGGTAGAAACCCCTCTGGTAATAACGGGCGTCATAGTAGTCACCGAAGTAGTAATGGTTGTAGCGCGGCCTCAGGAAAAGGCTGTCAAAGAATATATCCAGGTTGATCACCATGAACGGTGAATAACGAAAGCCATGCCTCATGCGTATGTTGAAACCAAAGTAAACCGGTGCGAACAGGATGCCACGGCGGGGAACAACGTAGTCCCAGTAATCGCCGACAAATATGTAGCCGCGAGGGGTCCATTCATAATGTGCAGGGACCCAGACCCAGTCAGGCTGCATCCTTGCCCAGTACCCCGGCCGCCAGACATAGCGGCCTCGGGACCAGATCCAGCAGCCAGGTATCCAGCCGTAGTCCGGTGAGGGCGCATATGCGTTAGGCCCCAATTCAACCGTTGCAGGCGGTTCAGGCAGGTATTCGGTCTCGTCCACCCCGGCTTTGCCCCAGTATCCGGAAACCCACTGAAATCCCTCCAAGGGCCTGACCCAATACCCCGGCACCCATTCCCTGCCCGGAGGCGGGGCACGCCAGACGCCGCTCACCCAGATGTAGTCATTCATGTCATCATCCCAGGCCCAGTAGCCGGGGATCCACTCAACATCATCCCCTTCCGGTATCTGGTCGGGCGGCAATTCTTCAATGGGCTCCGGCGGGGCCTTCTGAACCAGCATTCCCTCCTGGGAATCGAATTCAACTGTTTCAGCAAATGCCTCATGTATCGGTCCGTGCGTAAGGACTTCCACCCCTTCTTCAGCATATACAACCCCCTTCCCGGCCATAACCAGGGTGAAACTGAAACCTGTCCCGATTAACGCCAGGGTTGCAAAAAAGCAAAAATGCCTCGCAAGACGCAGGTTCATAATCTTTTCTCCTTGTATATTTATTTGTTCCTTCAAGCAATCACATCCTTAAAATCTTTCTGGAAGTGCAGGCACTATCTAATGCCTTCAATATAACGATTCTTTTTTATTCTTCCACTTTAATATATAAGACGGACCATTTGGGTTGGAGTTTACATGGGAATAAAAATTTAATTTTAGAACTGAAATTAAAAGGCAAAGTGAACCATGAATAAACACAATGGCGCAAAGCGCCAGCTCTAAGTTTAACAGCCTTTGGCTGGCCTCTCTTATTTAATAAGGCATCTTACCTCACAAAGTTCACAAAAACATCAAACACTTTATCTGCAAAGGCAGGATCATTTATGTGGGCATTGACCTCGATTAATGGAATCGATTCTTTGAGGGCTGAATTCAAGGCCTCAAAAAAGCGCAAATCCAGGCGCTTTCAGGATGTCCCCTTCGTTCCCTGCTCTTCAAATAGAGAGGTGTTGCTTGTGCAGCTTTGATATTGCATTTTCAGGTACGTATGGTAAACTGATATCAGCGTAATTAATTTTTTTTATGTAAATTTGCCGGAGGTAAATCATATGTCAAAACCGAGAGATACTAAAAAAGTCGATAAGAAAAAGCCCCAAAAAACTGATAAAGAGAAGAAACAGGCAAAGCGAGAAAAGAAGAATAAATAATTTACGATTAGAATATTGGATAGATGATAATTGGCATATTGGTAGATTAAAAGAAGTGCCTGGCGTTTTCAGCCAAGGAGAAACCCTTGAAGAAATGGTGCCGTGGGAGCTACTCTGCCAAGATCCTTCGGGTAAGTTTCCGGTACTTGATTCGGTGGGGCTGTGCGGCGGCTTCACCGAGTCTTTCCTTTTTATCCGCTTCGTACTCCGTGTAATTGCCATCGAACCAGATAACTTTGCTGTCCCCCTCAAAAGCCAGGATGTGGGTCGCGATCCTGTCGAGAAACCAGCGGTCGTGGCTGATGACGATGGCACAGCCCCCGAAGTTCTCTAGGGCCTCTTCCAGCGCCCGCAACGTATTCACATCGAGGTCATTGGTCGGCTCGTCCAGCAGAAGGACATTGGCCCCTTCCTTCAATATTCGGGCGAGATGCACGCGGTTCCTCTCCCCTCCTGAAAGGTTCCCCACCTTTTTTTGCTGATCGGTCCCTGAGAAATTGAACCTTGCGGCATAGGCCCGGGAATTCACCTGCCTGTTGCCGAGCGATAAAGTGTCCTGTCCGTCCGAAATGACCTCCCATACGGTCTTATCAGGGGAAAGGACGTCGCGACTCTGGTCGACGTAGGCCAACTGCACGGTTTCGCCTATCCTGAATTCCCCGGAGGTGGCTTGCTCCTTCCCTGTAATCGTCCGAAAAAGGGTGGTTTTCCCCGCACCATTGGGCCCGATGACTCCCACGATGGCGCCGGAGGGAATAGAGAAGGAGAGGCCCTCTATCAAGAGACGGTCGCCGTATGCCTTGTTGACATTCGTGGCTTCTATGACCAATTCTCCAAGTCGTGGACCGGGCGGAATGTAGATTTCCAGGTCCCTTTCCCGTTTTTCGTTCTCCTGGCTCAACAGGGACTCATAGGCGCTGATCCGCGCCTTTGCCTTTGCATGCCGTCCCTTGGGAGACATCCTGATCCACTCCAGTTCCCTCTCAAGGGTTTTCTGGCGCTTGCTTTCTCCCTTCCCCTCAATTTGCAACCTCTTCTGTTTCTGCTCCAACCAGGAAGAGTAATTTCCTTTCCAGGGGATGCCCTCACCCCGGTCAAGCTCCAGGATCCAGCCCGCCAAATTATCGAGGAAATAACGGTCATGTGTTACTGAAATCACGGTGACCGCATAGCGTATGAGGTGATGCTCCAGCCACGCAACAGACTCCGTATCGAGATGATTGGTCGGTTCGTCAAGAAGAAGGATATCCGGTTTCTGAAGGAGAAGCCTGCACAGTGCCACACGCCGTCTCTCCCCTCCTGAAAGCACATTCACCGGTGTTTCCCCAGGGGGGCAGCGGAGGGCATCCATTGCCATCTCAAGCCGTGAATCAAGATCCCACGCCTCCAGGGCATCAATCTTTTCCTGGACCTCTCCCTGTCGCTCGATCAAACTGTTCATCTCATCCTCGGACATGGGATTGGCAAACAGCTCGTTGATACGGTTGAATTCGTTGACTAAGGCAACGGTTTCCTGCAGTCCCGCTTCTACAATATCCCGAACCGTTTTCGTGTTGTCCAGCTCCGGTTCCTGATCGAGAAGGCCGACTGTAAGACCGGGTGAAATGCTGGTCTGTCCATTGAATTCCTTGTCAATGCCTGCGAAAATTCGCAGAAGTGTGCTCTTTCCTGAGCCGTTGAGGCCCAGAACGCCTATTTTTGC
>JAKLQB010000340.1 GCA_022013615.1 Desulfobacterales bacterium
AATCAGTTGCTTGTGACCCTTGGAGCGGATTTCACGATGACAGACCTGACCGGCAAGACCGACGCACGCGCGAACGAATCATACACCGATTTCGGCTTCCTTATCTTGAATAAGAAGGTTCCGTTGACGGTCCGTCAGGATGATGCGGCCTGCTTCAAGAATACCTTGAGCGAAGGGGACAAGGGCACGTTGGCTTTCGCATTCTTCATCGCCTCGCTGGAGAAGACGCCGGACTTGGACAAGCAAATCGTGATCCTTGATGACCCGCTTTCGAGCCTGGACCAAACCCGGCGCGAGGCCACAGCAAGAGTCCTTCTCGATCTGTCTCCGAAGCTGAATCAGCTTTGCATTTTCACTCACAAAAAGGATTTTCTTCGGATGCTGTTCGACAAGATACCGAGCAACACCGTCCTTCAAGTTCGGTCAGACAAGAAGAATGGAAGTAGTCTTGAGGCGTTTGATGTGGAGGAAGACCGCAAGGGCGAGTACGTTCACATGGTCGAAGACTTGGAGAGGTACGTTGATGAGGACTTCGGGCCAACACCGGACACGATGCAGGGTAATATCCGCAAGGTTTTCGAGATCGTCCTGAAAACTAAGTACTACCGCGCCCTGGCAGAAGATATCAAGGCAAAGAAGGGCTTGGCGAAGCTACTTGAAACGCTTTTTGGTGCAGGACTCCTTGACGTTGTCCTGAAACCCAAGATGTTCGACCTATGTAGCGTGACAAACGGCCCGCACCACGGCGAGATTGTCGATGCCCCGTCGAAGAAACTAATGCGTGATGAGCTCATCCCGTTGATAAATGAAGCTCTTGGTCTGCTTGAAATGGTGTGATGTGTGGGTGTCAGTAGATAGTCAATGCAATGGATGCACGCCCAACAGGTCGCTGCACTGGGGTTATGTGTAGAAGGGTCAGGAAATGAATCCACAATGGTTTGGCGACTCATTTGATATTGTTAAGAGGTACTTTGTAGAAAACCTTAGGGCAATCGGATATCATGTTGTCGTCGATCCTATGCTTACGGGTGAATGGAATGGGCTTGAACAGAAGTTTTATCATTTACTCGGTGCCTCGCCACTCGGGGAGTCAAGCAGTAATAAATCAGCATTGCTACTTGATCCAGATATCGGTATCGGTAGGAGAAAAACGAAACAGCATGTAACCATAGAAGTTATTGCATCACATCTACGAAATTACGAAGTTGTTTTTTCGTTTGATCATTCATTTTCCAGAGCAGGTAGTGCCACTGAGAAAATTAGAGAAAAATTGGGCAGGCTGAAAGAAACAGGCAATTTTGGGTTCTATTATGATTCACACGCAAGGTTTTTATTTGCAGCAAACGCCTTAGAAAATCTGAATGAAGTAGAACAACAACTCCTATCTTCCGGCTTGCCAGCGAGCAGGCTGTTAAAAATATGATGAACATAAATAATAAGAGGTAGCAATTGACACTCACTGTTGAAGCAAAGAGATAGACGATCGTCAGGACTTGCTCGCCCAAAGAGCCAAGAATGTTTGGGCTCTATTGTAGCAAGCAATAGATGTCAGGCCTACACAGTTGACAGATATGTTTCTATGATGTATAGGGATTAGCTAAATTTTTAAAAATCATGGGAGCAGCAATGGGCAGGCCCTTACGAATTGAGTATCCCGATGCTTTTTATCACATAACTGCAAGGGGAAACGAGCGGCAAAATATATTTAAAAGTAATAGAGATCGAGAACGTTTTCTCGGTTATTTGGAGTCAGCCAGCGAGCGTTATAAAGCAATCATTCATACTTACAGCCTTATGGACAACCATTACCATATTTTGCTGCAAACACCGGCCGGAAACCTGTCTCAAATTATGCATCACATCAATGGCGCTTATACGAATTATTTTAATGTGAAACGAAAAAGATCCGGTCATTTGTTTCAAGGCAGATACAAGGCACTGCTGGTAGATATTGATGGGTATGCCCAGGAACTTTCCCGCTATATCCATTTAAACCCTGTCAAGGCCGGGATGGTAGAAAAACCTGAACAATACAAGTGGTCAAGTTATCGGGATTATATAAATGTGAACAAATCGTCAAAATGGCTTTGTATTGATTTCGTACTGAGCCTGTTTAGCATAAAGACTTCTATTGCCAAGAAGCAATACCGCAGGTTTGTGGAATCAATGATCGATGTGGAATATGAAAGTCCCTTAAAAAATGTTTTTGCTTCAACGATACTGGGTGACCGCAGTTTTATCAACCAAATAAGAGAAAAACACTTGGATAGAAAGAAATCAGATCGTGATCTTCCGGATTTAAAGCAATTTTATGAAATGCCCGACCTAGAGAAAATAATTAAACAGGCCGCCAAAGTATTGAATGAAGATGCAGCATTATTAAAAAGAGTTCAGATCTACTTGTGTCATAAATTTAGTGGGCAAAAATTAAAAGAAATCGGATTGCACTTTGGAATTGGGGTATCTGGTGTTTCTCAGGCAAGCCGCCGCGTTGCGTTGCAAATCAAAGACGATAAAAAACTGAAAAAAAAGATCGATAAAATTATTTCAGATCTCAACTTGTCAACTGTGTAGGCCTGACACCTATACCGCATATTACCCCTATCAATCCTTGATAATCTCGATCCTCTCCTTAACAGGGATTTTAGTTATTATCGGCAGATCCTTTCCTTGTTTAACAATAGTTACATAATCCCTGCTTATCACTACAATCCTCCAGCCGTCTATCTCATCACCTACCTGCACACTCCACTCTTTGTCTGTATCTCTATCATACAAAATAGCTTGTTCCAGATTTTCTTGTATAGACACAACTTTAAAGTCTTGTCCAAGTGCAAGGCTTGAAAATATAAACAGTATCAGGATAATTAAAACGAAAAATCTATACATTTCATTAACCTCCATTATTATTCATACGAACATTCTGAATCGATGGGATTAGAAGCATTGTCAAATAGTACCGAGAAAAACGAAACCATTCCCCTGATTGAATGGAACTTGGTTATAAATCTTGCGTAACAAGGTTCATATCCGCAATAAACAGGGTCCACTAACTCTAGTTGGTTTTTTATAGCGTCCATGACCGTTGATGGTCTTGGGAATATTCCATGAAATAGAACGCATTGGTCTTCATCTACTATTTTAGTATACTCAACACTGGTACTGCGGTTGAAGTCGTAGTCACTTAAAATAAACAAACGAAAATATTCATTAGGATGGAGGATAGCCTTTTCGAAATTATTATCGGCAGAGGTCTCTGGTGTGGCATCTTGCGGGTTGTTAACGGGTGAGTACCTGATGTGAATGTTTTCCGCGTTATGAGGATAGACATCCCACTCGTCCGGATCTACGACTCCATCCTCATCAGTATCCACATAGGCTATGGCCTCTGAGCTGCCCGAATCAAACAGTTGATCATCCATGCATATCTGATCCATAACATTATAATAAAGTATTGGTGTCGGTTCACTTATGTCTTTAAATCCCACTGCTACTGCCCCCTCTTCACGACCAAGGCCACCTTTGTAGATTAGATAAATATAAACATCTGTTGCCCACAGGGGGATTTGATTATCACTTAGATCAAATTCAAACTCTATGGGGTCAGGCGTATCCGGTGTTATCCTCGGGATGGTTTGAATACCATCAAGTTCTTTTACAATGTAATGGAATTCATAGGAGGTGGCAGTCGGAGGGTTTTGGAATTGATCGCCCTGACCAAGCCTGTATTTTACCACAAGCGTCACGGTTCCACCGGTCATTTCTTCACCGTCTGGAGAATTATTTATAGCATAAACCGTCATAGAATCAAAACCTTCTGAAGCAGGATCAATGTCTTCCAGAACTTTATCAGCAAGTGCGTAAACTCCTGAATCTGGAAGGGTTATTTCAATGGCGCCGCGGAAGAAATAATCTAATAGTGCAGCCGAATAACCAACGGCTCGGGGTATGAGTTTATTAGCATAATCGTCCCAGCACTTTTTATCTAAGGACAAGGCAGCAGAAACTATATCGGTATGGCCCTGGTATTCGATAGTAAAATAGTCCACAGCAGCTAAATGCTCTATATCCTCACCTATTCCGTCTTTAAACTTGATATAGACACGTTTGTCAGTTTTACCATCCTCGGCATTAACTAGTTCAGGGTTAGTCCAATATATTTCATTGATAGTAGTGTCATCAAGTGCTGGGTGTTGATAATCCCACATTGTATCCTGCGTAAGGAAATTGGCGTTGGAATACTCTGCGAGCCCTATAATATTGTTATTCTCTGGTAGATCACTCCCTTTATTATACTGGTTTCGGTCGAATAGTCCACTCGCCGGAACTAAATTGTTATAATTCGGATCGGGCAGAGGATCGGTCAGCAAAATCAGGTCTGGACGATGGGCTGTGAGGTTCAAGTCATCTAGATATTCTTTTGTGTAAGTTTCATAATTCCATCTTCCCCTTTCCATAATTGGAAACACGTGGAGGTCGTTCCTAGTATGGAGGGGAACAGACATATCTTCTAATAGGTGCATTACCTGACCCACTGCCCTAAAGCAGTCTGCAAAGTTTTGATTTCTTTCCTCCACGGTCTGTTTTGTTAGCGCATCATAATAATATTTCCTGGCCTTGCCCCATGACCAATCGCCTGTAAGGTTCATTGTAAAGTCCTGCTGCTCCGGTTTTAGGCCCCAGAGAATCGTGGAAACAGGGTATCTGAAATAGTATCTCCAGTACACCAAATTGAGCGCATTATCTAAACCCGCATCATCCCAATCCTTTAAAGGATCGTGAAAATGATTAAAAGCACGGGACCTGAGAACATCATATTTTCCTAACCACCCATAGTCCTCTGCCGCTCCACCAAAGGCGATCCATTTTAGAGCCGATTTTGTTTCATTACCTTTTTTAAATATAGCGTCAATTCCATTATGAATACCCAGTTGATTCTTTAATACAGAATCTAATTGTGAAGCTTCCACGGCTGCTTCATTGAGTTTTTTGTGAACTGGCCCGTCATATGCCCACGAGAGCTGAAATGTAGTTACAATCGTGATGATCATTGATATGGTAACCTCAAATTGTTTCATAATTTTTATCGCTCCTTATTTGGTATCGACTCTAGACGTAAGCCAAGACTTCTACGTTCTTCATTGATTGCTTTTATATACAGTTTCCTCTTTTCGTAAGAAATTCCAGAATAGGGATCCGCACCATAAATTACATTTCTCTTTCTCTCTTTGATGGTCTTCAACTTGGGCAACTCATAAACAATATATTTGTTAGGAGATGGCCAGGATTTGTTTTCACCCACTGCTTTAGCTTGTTTATGATCAGGAAAAACACCGTAGCTGGGTTTAAAAATAATAATCTTTCCTCGTGAATCTCCGCGACAAAGTACGAACCATCTCATTTTCCATGATATATTGAATTCCCCTTTCTCATCAGTTAAAGTCTCCTGAGCATCTACAACAAATGAATTAGATCCTGCGACTGTTGCTACCGATTTATAATAAACGGCCAAAACTGCTGCTTTGGCAATAGGTTCTTTTGTAATAGCATCTATCACCTTACCGTTAAATGAGGATAAATAGAGGCAAGGAAAAGGACTGAAAACGCCACCAGAGCAGGTCCCAAGGATCATGAAGAAAATAAACAGGCATCCCCCTACAACAGCAAGTTTCCACTTTTTTCTTATTCTTCTTTCCATTTAAAATAACATCTCCTAAATCAATATCTCTCAATCTGCCACAAACCACTTCCATTTTTGCTAAAGTAAATATAATAGGTAATGGTGACTGTTTGACCATCTATATTGTGATCACGCTTTATCCTGTATTTGGCTCGATCACCCGTTGCGTAGATCAGCTCGATATCCTGCATCTGCTGGATTTTGGTTGCAAGATCACTCCCCAGGAGATTATAGATGGCTTCGTATTTGTCTCTTAAGCCTTCATATTGGTACAATAATGCCTTTTGAATATCCCCATCAATCAATGCAGCCTTCATCCCATTCCATTTCGCTTTGAGCAAGGCATCGAGTGCCGCTTCATCCATCACTTCTATTGCAACGGTATCTGTGTAAATATTGCTTTGATCATCTTCCACCTTTGCTGTGAAGTAATAAATGCCCTCGGTAGTCATCCTTACCCTGTATTCATAGGCTGTGCTATCAAGACTCTCCACCTCGCCAGGGCCTGTGTAGGTAAGGGACGAGTCCGTAAAGCTAAATGACGCCTCTATACTCAGTGTTACCTCAAGTGGTGAAACGCCAGACTCTGTGTCTGCTGTAAGCCTTATATAATCCCCTGTTGTCTGTGCATAAACAGTGATTGATGCACTTGCCGTGTACCCCTCTGTATCCTTTGCCATGGCTGTGATAACATTTTCACCCTCCTCTAAGGGCACATGATTTGCCACAAACTGATCTCCATTTACAATGGTAGGCATACCATTTACGGTGACCCCTGTTTCATTTCCCTCTGAATTAGTTATCGTACCTTTTACAATTATATCAGGTCTGTAAATGGTCTCGCCATCACTTGGAGAAGTGATTTCTAACGTAATCAGTGTGAGAACCGTCACCGTCACATTAACTGCGTCTGTCCCTCCAGGTCCTGAGGCTGTGATGGTGTAAGTGGTTGTTTCAATTGGCGAAACAGGGATCGACCCATTTACGCCAACACTGCCAATATTCGGCTCGATAACACAAGAATCAGCATTGGTCGAAGTCCATGTCAGAGTGGAAGATTCGTTCTGCATAATTGTTTCAGGATTTGCAGAAATCTCCACTGTGGGAGGATAAAGCACCGTAACAGTGACACTATCTGTGGTTGAACCTCCAGGGCCTATAGCTGTGATAGTGTAGGTAGTGGTCTCGATGGGTGATACATAGATTGATCCGCTCAGATCAACATGGCCTATACCCTGATCTATGCTAGTTGAGTCCGCTAAGGTGGTGCTCCAAGTCAGCATGGAAGACTCACCCATAAGAATGGTACCAGGATCAGCACTCATAGTTGCGGTTGGTGGAGGGTAGGTCACAGTAACTGTAACAGAAGCCGTGGCTGTACCTCCGGGGCCTGTTGCGTTAATTGTATAGGTGGTGGTCTCGCCAGGTGATACAGACATCGTACCATTTACAGGAACAGATCCTATGCCTTGATCTATTACAACTGTATCTGCATTTGTTGAACTCCATGATAAAGTCGATGGCTGGCCCGGAACAAGGATTTCAGGATTTGCATTTATACTCACGGTAGGTGGATAGGCTACGGTAACGGTAACACTGTCCGCAGAGATACCCCCAAGCCCCATTGCTGTAGTGGTGTACGTAGTGGTCTCAGTGGGTGATACCGAAATCGATCCATTCACGTCCACGGTGCCGATAGCGGGCTCAATGACACAGGAATCAGCGTGGGTCGAAAGCCAACTCAGGGTGGAAGACTGACCAACCTGAATTGATCCTGGATCAGCGCCTAAGTTTACGGTGGTGATTGAGTAAATATAAGCTGAGCCCGTATTATTATCATCAGCCAGCGAACCGACAATGGCATACCCAGCATCTATGGCTACGGAACAACCAAAGAAATCATATTCTTCCCCATCACTTGCCGTGAGTTTTGACTGCTGGATCCAGTCAGGATCATCACACTTGAAAATATAGGCAGCGCCGGAATTGTCTCCGCCATCATCGTCACTAAGTGCGCTGACAATAATGTATTCTCCGCTTATGGATACAGAATGCCCAAACAAGTCTTCTGCCGCTGCATCGGTTGGTGTAAGTTTAGCCTGCTTAGCCCAGGCATCACCATCACGCTTGAATACGTATGCTGCACCTGAGTCATTTTCGACATCATCGTCTTCATAAGCTCCCACAACGGCGTAGTCGCCGGTTATACATGCCGAATTCCCGAAACGATCTAGAACTGATCTGGGTGTTTCGTTTAAATCGAATGAGGTAAGTTCGGCCTGCTTAATCCAAACTGTGTCTTCACGCTTAAAAACATAGGCAACTCCTGAATTGACAGGGTTCGTAGAGCTCTCCCAAAGAAAATACCGACGACTACAGACAATGGCATAGTCCCCGCTTATTGATACGGATTCTGCAAAAGCCTGCTCAAATGAGCTCGTCCTTTCGAAAAGCCTGGCATACTGAGTCCAGTTCGTGCCCTCGCGCTTGAAAATATAAGCGGCACCTGAGGTCGTGAATGAATAAATGGGGTCCCCACTAGCGCCCACAATGGCATAATCTCCGCTTATGGATACAGAATGCCCAAACCAGTCTTCTGCCGCTGCATCGGTTGGTCTGAGTATAGCCTGCTCAGTCCATACATCGTCATCACGCTTGAATATGTAGGCTGCACCTGACTCACTTCCGTAGCCGTCGTTACCAAAAGCACCCACAATGGCGTAGTCGCCGCTTATGGATACAGAATGACCAAAATAATCTCGTTCTGCTGCATTGCTGGCAGTTAGTTTTATTTGTTCAATCCAGATGGTATCCTCACGCTTGAATATGTAAGCTGCACCTGAATTTTCTCCGCCATCATCGTCATTATCCGCACCCACAATGGCATAGTCGCCGCTTATGGATACAGAATGGCCGAAACGATCAAGTTCTGCTGCATCGCCGGCAGTTAGTTTGATTTCTACTGAAGGAATGGGATTATGATCGATGGTTAATACACCATCACAATAATCAACGACCGGATCATTTATCCCGTCATCAATCACCGCATAAACATAATACGACCCTTCTCCTATCTCTGCGGTATTCCACGCGTATGTATCATCTCCATATCCGTCAAGGTCTTCACTCAATCCACTCACAATAAATGTTCCGTCTGCGCCGCTGTTATCGGTGTCATAGTAGAATGAAATGGTTGCATTATCATCAGGATCATCATCAGTCCATTGTATCTTAAAGATCGTATCAGCCGTATCATCAACTCCATCAGGTTCGGTTACTGTAATGGACGGCGGGTGATTGACAGTGACGGTAACATTGTCAGTAGCTGTGCCTCCCGGACCTGTTGTCGTGATTATATATGTAGTGGTCTCAGCAGGCCATACCTCGATCGAACCATTTGCGTCAGCATAGCCGATACCAGGCTCTATCGTGCAGTAATCAGCATTTGTGGAAGTCCAGGAAAGGGTCGTTGATTGTCCCACCCCAATGCTCTCAGGATCAGCACTGATGGTGACGGTCGCCGGGTCGATTCCATTTTCTTGTGTGACCTCAATGGTCAGATAACTTCCCTGAGCGCTCGCCATCCATACTGATATCGAGTTATCGTCAGCAAGATTAATAGGGCGCTCCAGCAGATGAACAACCACGCTAAAGTCAGCCTTGCCAAATATTTGCCCTCCATTCACAGTAACTATTGCACTGCTTAATGCGTCGACTATTCTATGTTCACCTTCCCCAGTCCCATTCTTTACAATGAGCGTTCCCTCTACTTCAGAGGCAGAAAACGTAGCGGTATAGACATTAGGTTCACCCATAGTTCTTTCGTACTGAACCGGCCCAAACACTGTCGCCTGAACTGCAAAAGAGGTGTTTGTAAAGAACCCCAGAAGAATAACCAGTGCAACCAAGACAGCCTTTTTCATTATTTGCCCCCCTTAGTTTCCTTTTGCTCAATAATTTCTATAAGATTACTGTCCATAGTCCAGTCACGCCAGCCTGAGGGTAAGAGGTCAGCTGAATATAACGGTGGCTATGGGGAAAATGTTTAGTTGAGAGCAAAACGTGCTTTTATTCGCAAGTATCCCCTACTACAAAAGCTTTGCAAAAGTCAATACTGGAAAAATACGGATAAAATACTTAGACAAATTAGGTATTGCCAATCCATAAATGGCTATTTTCTCTCCGAGCCATAGGGTCTACGAGCCGGAGGCCACAATCTCTGCGCCTGCCCTGTGGAATGTTGACCCCGTTGAATGTGAAACCTATTCAACTGGGGCGAAGCCTATTTCTCCGGGGTGGTTAATCCTGCTGACAAAGGGACATCTTCCCCCGCACAAAGTCCGGGATCTTGGACTTGACCTTGCGCAAACTATCTCATTTTTTGATGGACACTAACTAAAAATAAACAGTATTGACTTAACATGTGGATCTGATATTAACCCGGTTGGGCGAAAATGCTCGATTGGGTGCCGTCAGAAGTCAGCAGTCAGCGATCAGAAGAAAAAATCTACTCGAAATTCTATAACCTCCAGACCTCGTTATTTGATCTAAAAACTAGGTCCGATTTTTGGACACCATCGTCATCATAATGGCTATATGGAGCCAAATTGAGGAATTGTGAATTTAGGGATTGAGGGATTAAGATAAGGAAAAGATTC